>NZ_JBSQBJ010000010.1:0-79354 GCF_055862885.1 Corynebacterium sp. p3-SID1761
CCTTACACGCAGCATCTTCCGCAAACGAAAAACACCCGGAGATTTTCCATCTCCGGGTGCTTTCATTCGGTAGCGGTGGAGGGACTCGATCCCTCGACCTCACGATTATGAGTCGTGCGCTCTAACCAGCTGAGCTACACCGCCATCATCGCCACTTTGATACGGACCGCCAACGGTCTGTGTCTAACGTCGCGTGACGGGGCGCATAAAATGACAGAGCCCCCTGACGGAATCGAACCGTCGACCTTTTCCTTACCATGGAAACGCTCTGCCGACTGAGCTAAGGGGGCATAACTTCGTTTGCATTGCAGTTTGTTTTAACCGCATCGCTTGAAGCCTGAGTTAGCTTAACCACCTAGCAGCGTTTTACACAAATCGGCAGCTCAGATAGAGATTTCAGACTCATTCACGACTACCTTTGCAAGCTTTCAGCCGATAGCTTGTTGTGCCCCGACGGCACATCACGCGCTAACTCCTCATTGCGTGCCGATAGTTTATTGCGCGCCAGTAGCTCGCGTCGCACGAACTTCTGTCACCCAACTCTTGCCCCAATTTCCGCCCTCGCCCCCAACTGTGGATATGCACCTCCATTTAGCGAGAAATGTCGCTAAATCGGGAATCTGTTACTGCATCTGGTTTTCATGTATGCATAACCCCAGCTCAGATGCTTCCATTTTTCGGTCACCAAAAATGTAGGTCTTCACTTTCCCGTTCTAGCGACATTCCCACTATCCCTGCCCCGTTGAGCCGGAAAAACCCACACTCACACAGCAAACCCCAGAACTCCAGATAGCAAAACCCGGTGGTCACTCCCCCGCACAGGGAAGCAACCACCGGGTAACTGTTGTGCCAGATGATGGATTCGAACCAACGAAGGCAGAGCCGGCGGATTTACAGTCCGCTCCCTTTGGCCGCTCGGGCAATCTGGCATGCACCATTCGGTGCGCTGGTAACTCTACTACGAACAGCCCCAACTTATGCAAATCGCCAGCTCAAGCAGTCCGCGCGGCCACCCCGCCAGCTACCCCAGGCGCTCCAAGGCAAAATCCATCAGCTGTCGCAGCGCATGGGTCACCTGGTTATCCGGCAGCTTGGCCAGCTCCTGCTCCCCGTACTGGCGGTAGCGCTGCACCACCTCAAACGACTTCTCGCGGCCTTCGGAGCCACGGATAAGCCCTAGCGCCTCGTCCACCAAGGCATCCTCTGTGACAGGTCCAGTGAGGATTTCGCGCAGCCGCGCCCCCGTGGTGTCTTCCTGCCTCATTGCGTAAAGGACCGGCAGGGTGAACACGCCCTCGCGCAAGTCTGTGCCGGGCACCTTTCCGGAGACTTCGGGATCAGCCCAGATGTCGATGATGTCATCGACGATCTGAAAGATCTGACCGACATTGCGGCCAAACTTAAACAGCGCCTCGCGGTGTTCGTCCGAAGCACCGCTGTGCAGCGCACCCAGCCAACCAGCAGAAGCAATGAGCACACCGGTCTTTTCCTGAATGACAGTCAGATAGTGCTCAATCTCATCCTCACCCTCGCTGGCGCCGATAGTCTCGCGCATCTGCCCGGTCACAAGCTCACGGAAGGTCTCCGCAAAGTGCTGCACTGTCTCGGTGCCCAGCTTCGCCATAATGTCGCTGGCAATAGCAAACAGGTAATCGCCCGCCAGGATGGCCACCGAGTTGTTCCACCGCTTGTTTGCGGACTCTGCACCACGCCGCTGATCAGACTCATCCATCACATCGTCGTGATACAGCGTCGCCAGGTGGGTCAGCTCCACTACCGCAGCCGCTTCGAGCACCTCTTGAGAGCTTGGATTCTTACCGTAATGGGCGGCAAGCAGCGCAAACATCACGCGGAAGCGCTTACCACCAGCGTCGAAAAGGTGGCTGATCTTGTCGGTAAGGAAGGACTCGCCAACCGACAGTCGATCCTTAAGCAGCTGCTCTACCTGCTGCATCGACTGGCCCAAGGCCTCGTTTAGTTGCGCGTCCCCGACGTCAGGGAGCACCGGTTTACGGGGTGTGGCACTTGGCATGTCCGTGGTCAGCCTCGACTTTTCCTCTTTAACGCCACATGCTGGTACAACCGTGTACTTCGCATGTGTTTTTTACATGTCTATCGACACTTTAGTCGATCGGCGGGACGGTGTTTAACCCACATGCATACTTCACGTCTCTTAATTCCGCTACCGTTTCCCCAGCACCGACGCGACCTCCGCCCCACCTCCGTGAAACAATGGTGGTCGATGAATTCCCCTTTCGTTGAAACCCCCACCAATGCGCCTGCCAAGGTCGACGCCGATCTCGTCGTCGTGGGCGCAGGACCAGCCGGTTCCGCAGCCGCATTCCACGCCGCCCGCGCAGGTCTGGATGTCGCATTGGTGGACATGGCTGATGTCCCCGGCACCGGCGCTTTATCCGCCGAGAATTCCCCCACCCAATCCACTGGGCGCGATAAGACCTGCGGCGATGGATTAACTCCCCGCGCCGTCGCCGCACTCGAATCAATGGGCGCAGCGGATCTCCTCGACGATGCGCCCCACATCCGCGGCCTTAAACTGCATGGTTTCGGCGGTTCCATTACTGCCCCGTGGCCCGTGGGCAGCTTTCCACTCCGCGGCTCGGCTATCCCCCGCTCACGCCTGGATGCCTCCCTAGCAAGGCTCGCCATCGCTGCGGGTGTGCGTTTTATCCAGGCCAAGGTGAGTGACGCCACCTGCGATCCAACCGCCCAGCAACTCATCGAGGTGACGGGCACCCGCACCGGTGCAGGCGTGCAGAGCAAGTCAAAAGCAAGCACACACCTGCGGCTGCGCGGGCGTTTCTTTGTGCTGTCCGAAGGCGTGCGAAGTGGCATCGCCCGGAAGCTCGGCGTGAAGTGGGATAAAGGTCTGGTCCATGGCATTGCCGCCCGCAGTTACGTCAACACGCCTTTCGGCGATGAGCCGTGGATTCACTCGCATCTGGAGCTCAACGATGCTGACGGCACCGCGCAGCCTGGCTACGGCTGGGTATTCCCGCTAGGCAATAGCGGTGATACCGGCCGGGCTAACCTCGGCTGTGGTGTGCTAGCCACCACTAAACGCCCGGCAAAGGTGAATACCAAGAAGCTGCTGCACGATTATGCCCAACAGGTTGGTGAGGATTGGGAAATCGACGGAGATCCGGAATCTATCACCTCTGCACTGCTGCCGATGGGCGGTGCCGTTAGCCGGGTGGCAGGGCCGAACTGGGCTGCAATTGGCGATACGGCGGCGCTGGTTAATCCGCTGAATGGTGAAGGCATCGACTATGCCTTGGAATCCGCGGAACTACTCGTCCGGTTGTTGGTGGAGGAATGGGGAAGGCCGGAGAAGTGGGCGTCCCGAATTAAGGGCAACAACGGCGCCGGCATCGAGCCAGAATGGACGGCCGAGCTCGAAAGACAGTATGGACAGGCATTCGGGTTGGCGCGGCGACTGGCGGTGGTTCTGACGATGCCGGGGCTAATGAGTGCACTCGGGCCGCTGGGTATGCGCGGGCCGCTGGCGAACCGCACGATGGGGGTGGCGACGCGCCTGATGGGGAATTTGGTCAGCCCGGAAGACCGCGATTTTGCTGCGCGGATCTGGAGAGGCGCGGGGCGCGTGGTGAACCTCGCGCCGATCGATAAGCCCTTCGCCGCGCGGGGCTAGTAGCGCAGGACTATCGGCGAATGGCGCTGTGGAGAGCGACAATTCCGCCTGTGAGGTTCTGCCAGCCGACTTCGTCCCAACCGCACACGCGGATCTCGGCGGCAAGTTCCTCCTGGCCGGGCCAGGCGCGGATCGACTCGGCAAGGTACTCGTAGGCATCAGCGTTAGAGCTGACGACCTTCGCGACCTTCGGAAGGGCGCGCATGAGGTATTCCTTGTAGACAGTTTTGAAGATGGGAATGACGGGGGTGGAGAACTCTGCCACGGCGAGCTTGCCGCCTGGCTTTGTCACGCGCGCCATTTCACGCAGGCCAGCGCGGAAGTCCACGATGTTTCGCAGACCGTAGTTAATCGTTACGGCATCGAAGGTCTCGTCTGCGAAAGGAAGGTTGGTGCCGTCGGCACACACCATTGGCACGTCGCGGTGGGAGCCCGCGGACAGCATGCCGAAGGAGAAGTCGCAGGCGATGCATGTCGCTCCCGTACGGGCGAACTCTTCGGTGGATACGCCCGTACCAGCAGCAAGGTCGAGCACCAGGTCGCCGGGCTTTAAGTCCAGGCGTTTGCGGGTGCGGCTACGCCAATAGCGATCCTGGCCGAAGCTCAACACCGTATTAGTGAGGTCGTATTTTTTACCCACTGCGTCGAACATCGACGCAACTTCCTGCGGTTTCTTTTCCAAACTTGCCCGAGACACGACACACATCTTAGCGTGCCTCGATGCATACTCCGATCGCACCCGGCTAAGGGGGGCGGGGCTATCCGCGGATTGGGGGTTGCGTTAGCGCACCACTGGTTCTGCGGAACCTTTCGCTTCGGCCACTAGGTCTGCTTCTACAGCCGCCTGCTCCGACTGGGATTCGACGGTGGTCTGACGTACCTCGCGTACACCGGTGAAGTCGCGCTGCGAATTGGTGCGGGGTGCGGCCTTGCCGCCCTGTGCAATGGCTTGACGATAGTAGCCGAGTAGCTGGTCACATAGGCTAGACCAGCTCTTGTTCTGCACACCTTCGAAGGCGTTGTCCCGGTAGGAATCCACTCCCCCAGCGAGGATGGTATCTACCGCGTCAACCAGCTCGGCCTCGAAGTTCTCCACGTTCAACAGGAAGCCGTTGTGGCCGGGCTTAATCAAATCGATCGGCCCCCCGGCTGCCGGGCCGATGGTTGCCACACGGGAAGCCTGCGCCTCCTGAATGGCCTGACAGAACGTCTCGAACTGGCCGGTATGTACGAAAATATCCAGGCTGGCAAATGCGTGGGCTAGATCCTCGCCGTAGAGTCCGCCGGTAAACACCGCGGTGGGCATCAGTGCTTTCAGGGAGTCCATCTCCGGGCCATCGCCAACAATGACGATCTGCACGTCGTCTCGCCCATTCAACGCTGCCATGCGCTCCACGGACTTCTCAGCAGCCAGGCGCCCCACGAAACCGACGATCTTCCGGCGGTTCTCCAGCTCCATCACGTCGGTTTCGCCCGCCTTTCCACCTCGCTTTTCTTCACCAGCCAGCAGCCACTCACGACGCAGCTCCGACGAGCGCTTCGAGGGGTGGAAGCGTTCCGTATCCACCCCGCGACCCCAATGAGCCACACCACGCACCTTGTTTTCTTCCAGCTCGCGCATCGTTACGGAGCTTGGCGCCAACGTCATTGCGCACATGTTGTGCATGACACGCACCCAGCGCCAAGCCATTTTGGACAGGAACTTCAATTTGTAGTTGTTGGCGAATCCCGCCACGTCAGTCTGGAAAATCGCCACGCAGGGAAGTTTGAGCGCCCGAGCCGCCACAGCACCCGCACCACCCAGTACGAAAGGGCTAGCCAGATGCACAACATCCGGCTGGAATTTCTTCAATTCGGTGTACACGCTCGGCATTGGCACGCCGATGGGCAGAGAGTTAATCCCCGGCACATCGACAGCAGGGACGCGCGCAATGCGGAACCCCTCATAAGTCGCAATTTCTTCTTGCCCGGCTTTCGCACCCGGTGCAATAACTAGCGCTTCGTGCCCATTGGCTCGCAGGTGCTCCAGCACGCGGAGTACGGAATTTACAACCCCATTAACATTGGGCAGAAAGCTCTCGGCAACAATCGCAACTCGCATACCCTTCAGCATCCCTTTTGTAGTTCACGCCCGCGTTTCGTCTGGGTAAAAACATTAACAAGTCTAGGGAAACAAAAGGTTACTTTCGCTACTCAAAGTTTATGTTTCTTTTCCCATCGCCGAATCAGCAGCATCAGAACAGCGCACACGGCAAGCCCCACAGTCATTGAAGACAACGCAGGAAGAAATGCCAACGTCCATCCTCGCCCCTGCACCTTGACGTTTTCTGGGTCACTGACCTGGTATTCCACGCGCACATTCTGGCCTTCAATAAGACCGGACGGGTATTTTAGCCCTTCCTCCGGCTGCCGAAAATTGCCCTCTGCATCACGGAAACGCACGGTCGTTCGCAGGGTTTGTACCGACACAACCTCCGCCGTCGCCTCCCCCTTATCCCGCGAGATCGCATAGTCATCAATCGCAGAGGTGACGATCATGCCACCGCAGACCAAAATCACTATTGCCGCAAGCCCGATCACCACCTGCTTGATTCGCCTTAAACGGCGCGCAATTCGAAATTGCTTCGGGGTGAGCTCGTGGTTTCTCAAGCGATTCATCAAGCGCCCGCAATTCTTTTTTCTATTTCTCGACGCCCACCTCTGCTCACCTTCACTTCCAGCACCGTGATCCCCTGTGCCCCGATCTCAGCATGCTCATCGATGGCCATTGCGAGTTCCTCTACGTTGGTCGCTAGCTTGTGCTCTACCCCAAAACCAGCGCAAAGCTCTGCAAAGTCCAAGTCCAACGGAGTACCGAAGACCCGTTCGAAAGCCGCGGTGCCATCAGCGAAGGTGCGCAAGTTCTCTGCCCCCGGCTCCAAGGTCTCGAATATCCCGCCGCCGCTATCGTTGGTCAACACGATCAGCAGGTTATCTGGGCGCGGTTCCAATGGTCCGATATTCAGCCCACCGAGATCATGGGCAAAAGTCAGATCCCCCATCACAGCGATCGTGCGCGGAGCGCGGATAGCCGTCGGGTCAGCATGAGCGTGAGCCATCGCGGCCCCCACTGCGGTGGAGATCGTCCCGTCGATCCCCGCTGCCCCACGATTAGCTATCGTCTGCACGCCATCAAAGGGCAGCCCGGCGCGGGAGGCATCTCGCACCGCTGTCGAAGCCCCTAGTACCAAGAGGTCACCGTCGCGCAGGGCGTCAGCAACAACGGCGACAGCGTGTACCGCAGTAAAGGGATCGTGCTCGGCGAGTGCGTCGCGCACCTGTCCAGCTCCCATGTCGCTAATGGCGCGCGCTACTTGAAGCCACGTTTCTGGTTGCTCGCCGTGCGGGCGGACAGAACTGCCGACTTCGTCCACATTGCCGAATACATCGGTCACGTTGCGGGTATCGCTGAGAGCAATAATGTGGATGTCTTTATTAGCTAGGAGCTTTGTGACGCCGCGGTGGAGAGTAGGCCGACCAATCACCACGATCTGTTCCGGGGTGGTGACCGCCGAATACTCGCCATCACCGACGACCTGGGTGCTAAACATGTCAACGGCCGCGCTATGAACAGGGAAGTCCGGGGCGGGGGCAATAGGCTCCGCAATGGTCGGCACGTCCGCCAATTCATCCATGATCGCTCGCGCCCAGGCGACATCGTTTACCGAACCGGCGATGACGAGAGTACGGCGTGAAAGATCAACCTCAACCTGCCCAAAGGGAAACGAGCGAACCCCCCAGGGTGCCGGTGTGTTACCGGTGACCGCGCTAGCCCATAGCGAAAGCTCGTCGAGAGTCGGTGGCACCAGCGGCTCCCGCAAAGGAACATCCAAATGCACGCCACCGCCGTCGATGGGGTCAACGGCGGCAGCGACTAACTGACAGGCCAGATCGCGTAGCTGCGTGGCAGCTCCGCCTGCTCGGGAAGTAGCGACATCGTCCGGTGCTTTGATGTCTTCCCCTTCCAGCGCCAGGTTTCCCGTATTCAGGGTGCACACGGAATGGGATCCGAAAATCTCCGCCTGATCGATGGTCTGATTTGCTCCAGACCCCAGCATCGAAAGCGGCCGATTCGCCGAGAGAACAATCAACGGTACGCCGGATAGCGTGGCCTCTACCATTGCCGGCAGGCAGTTAGCCACGGCTGTCCCGGAAGTCATGACAACCGGGACGGGTTGGCGGGAAACCTTCGCCAGCCCCAGAGCCAAGAAGGCTGCGGAACGCTCATCCGTACGCACGTGAAGGCGCACCCGTCCCACCCGTTCAGCCTCCATGAAAGCCAAGTTCAGTGGGGAATTGCGCGAGCCGGGGCACAGGACTGCCTCTTGCACGCCACAACGAATTATATGATCCACCAGCACTAAGGCAGCGTGGACGGCGACAGGGCTGGGAAGCGGCTCAGCAGCCGCAGGAGAAGAATCCTGGGAAGAACTATCGGTGTTAGTCACAGTTCCTCAATTTACCTTTCACCTCGGACACCCTCGCGGAAAGATCCGCTCACTCTAGGAAACGATAGGCCGCACTCAGGCGGTTGATCCACCAGTCGCGACGCTCGCCGGTGACGCGGAACTCGTTGAGGAGGTCCGGATCCGGAGCAACTGCGCCGGCGTGCATACGCCCATCCACGATCCGACGTTCAGCGAGGTCGCGGACGAAAAGAGTACCTGTGGCTAAGCCGGCTGCATTGGGTTCGGCAACCATGCCGTCGTCATCTATATGCGCCAGGCTGGCGGCTGCTCGCAGCCCCGCTCCCAGCCCCACTGCGGTATCCAATGCAGAACTCACCGTGATGGATACCCCACGCTTGGCTACCTCGCTGGCTACCCGGCGCAATTGGTCCACACCTCCCAGCGGTGGCACTTTGAGGACGGCAACGTCGCATGCGCCCGCGTTCGTTACCTCTTTGACTGCGGCGATCGGGTCGATGCTTTTGCGAATGGCCTCGTCTGCGGCCACGCGCACAAAAAGCCCCCGCCGCATGAGGTTCTGGCGTACCTCCGCCAGCTCGGCGATGGTGCGACAAGGCTGCTCCACATAATCCAACGGACCGTCCGCAGCGAGGGTTTCCACCGCTTCTAATGCCTGCTGTGCGGTCCAGCCGCCGTTAGCGTCCATGCGAATCTTCGGAGCCACAACCCCCTGGTCGGCGTACCATTCTCGAACCGCGCGGACGCGTTGAATATCCTGCTGCATGCTGATCCCAGGATCCTTCGTCAAAGCAGATTTTTCCGCAACCTTGACCTTCACCGTAGTGCAACCGGGGTAGCGCGCCATGAGGTCATCAATGATCTCGGGCTGTGCTGCCACATCAACTGCGGGGATGGTGGCATTTACGGGAACCCATTCCTCCTGCTCACCCTGCTCGCTGTATCCGAACTGAATCGCCGAGCGCAGCCACAAGGAGGCTTCCGCCGGCTCATATTCCGGGAAAGGAGCGAACTCTGTCCACTGGGACGGGGCGTCAATAAGCAAGGCCTCACGAACAGCCACACCGCGGAAAGGCACCCGCATCGGCAGGGCAACCACATGAGAGCGTTCAAGCAACTCGGCGAGCGGCGGTAGGGCAATGGCAGCGGATTTGGAAGTCTCAGTGTTCATTCTCCCTACCTTGCCAAAAATTGCTGCCCGATAGAATGGCGAACATGAGCGAAAACAGCAGCAATCCCTTCAAGCCCGAACTATGGCGACCCGTGGACGCCCCCGGTGTCAACGATTTCACCGACATCACCTACCATCGCCACGTCGGCGAGGGTCGGGCGAATGGTATCGTGCGTATCGCATTTAACCGCCCTGAAGTGCGCAATGCTTTCCGTCCTCATACCGTCGACGAGCTGTACCGGGCGCTAGATCACGCGCGTCGCACCCCGGATGTCGGCACGATCCTGCTGACCGGCAACGGGCCATCCCCGAAGGACGGCGGCTGGGCTTTCTGTTCCGGCGGCGATCAGCGTATCCGTGGTCGTTCTGGCTACCGCTATGCCACCGAGCACACTGGGGACGTGGCAGCGGCGGATGAGTCGAGTGTGGATACGGCACGCGAAAAGGTCGAGGGAGGCCGCCTGCACATCCTGGAAGTGCAGCGTCTGATCCGAACGATGCCGAAGGTTGTCATCGCCGTGGTTAACGGCTGGGCTGCAGGTGGTGGACACTCGCTGCACGTGGTGTGCGACATGACAATTGCTTCCCGGCAGGAGGCGCGGTTCAAACAAACCGATGCGGATGTCGGGTCTTTCGACGCAGGCTATGGCTCGGCGTATCTGGCGCAGATGGTGGGGCAGAAGTTCGCGCGTGAGATCTTCTTCCTGGGCCGGACATATAGCGCCGAGCGGATGCAGCAGATGGGCGCGGTGAATATCGTCGCTGACCACGGCAGCTTGGAGGACGAGGCTATTCAAGCTGCTCGCGAGATCAACACAAAGTCCCCCACTGCCCAGCGCATGCTGAAGTTCGCCTTCAACCTGGCCGATGACGGTCTGATGGGGCAGCAAGTCTTCGCGGGCGAGGCCACACGACTGGCCTACATGACCGACGAAGCGGTCGAGGGCAAGGAGGCCTTTTTGGAGAAGCGAGAGCCACGCTGGGAACCGTTCCCCTATTACTACTAGGGCTAACTAGGGTGCGCCCTTGCTTTTAGCCGCTCTTGCTTTTAGGCAGCCCGGAGCAGCGCTAACTTGGTAGCGTTAGCAGCATGAACATTTATAAAGATGTTTGCATCACCATTTCCCGCGTTCTGGTGGGCATCGTGCTGCTGGCGCATGGTTGGCAAAAATACAATTCCTGGACCATCGACGGTACCGCTAAATCCTTCGAGTCCATGAGCGTCCCATGGCCGAACGCTTCCGCACAGTTCGCAACATATTTCGAACTTGCTGCCGGTGTGCTGCTCATCCTGGGCCTGCTGGTTCGGATCGTCGGCCCAATCTTGTTTGTGCAAATGGTCTTCGCATTTGGTTTCGCACACTGGGGTAAGGGTGTCTTCGTTTCCGATGGCGGCTGGGAGCTTGTCGGGCTTCTGGGCGCCGCGGGTCTCGCCCTGGCAGCGCATGGCTCCGGCCGTTTTAGCTTGGACTACCTCTTTATGACGCCCGTACGTGCCCGTAAGGAACGTAAGGAAAAGACGGCCAAGGAGGCTGAAACGGCTAGGGGCAATGAAGCTTTCGGCCTGAACAATAGCAACTTTGCACCCGCAGGTGCGCCGGCTGGATCGGTCGGGAATCGGAGTATGGCTCCGAATTCGGGGCAGGCTCAGGGTCAGGCTCAGGGGCAGAATCCGGGGCAGAATCCTTTCGGCAATTACGGTTCCCCGGCTCAGCGCTCGAATAGCCAGGGCCTGAATAGCCAAGGCGCTAACAACCAGAGCCTGAATAACCAAGGTGCTAACAACCAGAGCAACAACATGTGGAATAACGCACGCCGCGACACCAGCGCCGCCGCGGGTGGTGCCGGTGTCATCGGCGGCAGCAATGCCACTCCGTTTGGTAGCTCCCAATATGGCGACAGCTCCAATGCCGATGCGCCTACCACCCAGTGGAACAGCAACCAGGGCAATGGACCGTCGAGCAACAGCTTCGGCGATTTCTCCAGCTCTGGTTCTGGTTCCAGCTCTGACGGTGGCTCCGATGCTGGCGGTGACGGCGGCGGAGATGGCGGCGGTGGCGACTAAAGGCCAAACGCCATCCGCGAGCCACTTTTAAGGCTCGCCCACCACTACCCCGCCGGAGGAGCTGATAGCTTCCCGGCGGGTTTTGTTGCTTTCAAGTACGAACTTAAGGTTGGAACAAAAAATACTTGACGTTCCCAACAGTTGTTAACTACCCTATGTTCTATCGTTAGAAACTCAACGTCGTCAAAGGAAGGAGGGTAGGCATCATGTTTAACCCATTCAACCAGCTCCGAGCTAAGCTCCGAACCGCTGTCACCACCAAGGGCCCTGATCCGGCTGCGCATTTTGCGTCGATTCACGCCGCCGGCACACGCGTCGCAAATGCACACCGCACACGCAACACACACGCACCAACCGAGACAGATTCCCTCCTCCTTCCCGCACAGTATCGCCACTACCTAAAGGCAAACAACGATCTCCCGACCCCTTCTTTGAACGCCTTGGATACACGCAGCCCCTCCTACCTCGACATCGTCGCTTACCTCATCGACACCGGGAAAACCCCGGCCACTCGCCAGGATGTACAGGCTAGTTTCTTGGCCATCCATAAGCGTCTACCCGGCCCGGAGGAGCTGGAAGCCACTGTAAAGCGCGTCCAGGAATTCGGTCTTCAGGCCGACTAACCCCTCGCCGGAGCAACATAGCCCTCGTGCGCACCTCTTGCGCACGGGGGTTTTGCTTCGCCCCCTCCCCCTCCTCCGAATGTCGCACCCCTTACAAGCCGTCACAGGGACAGGGCACACCTCTAGGTGTACTGACCGGAGATGTTGATCGAGTCAGGCAGTGGTGAGCCAGTCTTGAATGTCCTCTGGTTTGTGGATTAGGAGGTCGCGCCGTCCGGGGCGGCGTTCGATCCACCCTCGGTCGATGAGGGCGCGCATGAGCGCGGCTCCGAGTCCTCCAGCGAGGTGGTGGCGTTGCTCGGTCCAGTCCGTACACACCTTCAGCAGGGGACGACGCCCAGCCTGCACCACGGCGAGGTCAATACCGATCCGGGCGAAGTGCTGGGCAGCGTGGGGACCCAGCACGTAGCCGGTGGCCGTCGGGCCGGCGATGGCATCGAGCGGACCCCGAACGGTGCCCTGGATGCCGTCGGTGCGGCGCAGCGTCTCGACCTCGACCAGGCCCGCCAGGATGTCGGTGCCCAGACTGCCGGCCAGGTGGTCGTAGCAGCTGCGCGCCACCCGCAACCGGTCCCACTGGCTGGCCTGGCGTAGCCCCGTGACGCCAGGGGTGGACGCCAGAGGGATCAACGACTCCAGGACCACCGCGACGTGGGGGCCTGCGAGCCGGTAGCGACGCATCCGTCCCTCGGGTTCGACGACGAGCAGTCCTGCCCCCGCCAGGCGGGACAGGTGCTCGCTGGCGGTGGAGGTGCGCACCCCTGCCACCTGGGCCAGGCGCGTCACGGGGCGGGCGTTGCCGTCGAGCAGTTCGAGCATCATCGCGGCGCGTGACCGATCGGCGAAGTGCGCGGCCACCGAGGCGATGTCTGGCTGTGGGTCCATGTCACCCATTCTCACCCCGTCACACTTCGACCGCCACCGAAGCGTCCATACCTTATCGTGGTCGACATGAACCTCTCTCCTGATGCCCCCGCCTCACACCGGGGTGGTGCCCGCCGCAACGGCGGGACATTCCTGCTCGTAGTGTTGTGCATCCCCATGTTCCTGGTGCTGCTGGATGTGTTGGCCATGAACGTGGCGATGCCCACGGTCGGCCGCACCTTCCATGTGCCCGTGGCGCGCTGGGCCCAGGTCGTGGATGCCTACACCGTGCCCCTCGCCCTCGCGCTGCTGCCCGCCGGGTGGTTGGTCGACCGCATCGGGCCACGTCGCGCCCTGCTGGTCGGCATCACCGTGTTCACCGCCGCGTCGCTGCTCGGAGGGCTGGCCGGGACATGGCTCGTGGTCCTGACGGCCCGCTGGGGTCAGGGGTTGGCTGCTGCCGTGATGCTGCCGGCCGGGTTGGCCGCCCTGAGCCAGGCATGGCCCGAGCCCGGTGAGCGAGCCAAGGCCTTGGGGGCCTGGTCGAGCATCAGCGCCGTGGCGACCGCGCTGGGACCCGCCGTGGGCGGTCTACTCGTCGCCGCGCTGTCATGGCGGGCCGTGTTCTGGATCAATGTGCCCCTCGGCCTCTTCGCCGCGTGGGGGACCGGGCGCCAGCTGCATGCGGCTCGCCCTGCGGTCCTGCACGCCGGCCCGCCCGCCGCCGCTGGTCGAGGCGAGATGGCCAAGCGTGCGCTGGTCGGGTCCGTGATCGCGGCAGCGATGATGACCTCGGGCGCGAACGGCACTCTCCAGGCCGTCACGGTCCACTTGCAGTCCGGGCTCGGGATGGGTGCCGGGCCGACTGGACTGCTGCTGTTGCTCGCCACAGCGCCATTCGTCGTGCTCGGCCCCCTCTCGGGGAGGGCTGTCGTCCGCCTCGGCCGACGCCGCGTCGCTGCCCTGGGATTCGCCGTCGGCGCCGTGGGACTCGCGACGCTGGGCCGGCTGCCGGGAACCATGGGTCTCGCCCCAGGGCTGCTGGGCATCGGGGTCGGCCTCGGGTTGATGACCTCCGCCATCGTGGGCGAAAGCCTGTCCGCCTGGCCTGGCCGCCCAGGAGTGGCCAGCGGGCTCAACAACGCCCTCCGACAGGCAGGAACCAGCCTCGGCGTGGCCCTCGGAAGCTGGGCAGCCGGATGGTGGAGCGGAACGCCGCTGCTCGTGAGAACCGGAGCCGCAGCAGGACTTTGGTGGGTCGGAGCAGCCGTCCTGGTCTTGGTCACTTTCACCCGCTCCCGCAGGTCGAGGAAGAACCCGCGATGAGCCACCCCAACGCTGCCCCTCACACCCCGCCACCGACTGATCGTCGCCCGGCTCGTGGTCGACCAGGGCTGGCCGGTCAGCGAAGTCGCAGCCCGATTCCAGGTCTCCTGGCCCACCGTGAAGCGCTGGGCCGACCGCTACCGCACCGGCCAGTCCATGCAGGACCGCTCCTCACGGCCCCACCGGTCGCCGAACAAGACCAGCCAAGCCACGACCAGGCGTTGCATCCAGCTCAGCCTGCGCCTGCGCGAAGGACCGGTCCAGCTCGCGTGCCGGCTCGGGATCGCCCCGTCGACGGTCCATCGGATCCTGGTCGACGCGCACCTGAACCGGCTTTCCCATGTCGACCGCGCCACGGGAGAGCCCGTTCGCCGTTACGAGCACGACCATCCCGGGGCGATGCTGCACGTCGATGTGAAGAAGCTCGGCAACATCCCTGACGGCGGGGCTGGCGCTACGTCGGCCGACAACAAGGCGACCGCAACCGCGCTGCCACCCCGGACAAGCCTCGCAACAAGTGGCGGGACCCGTTGATGGGAAAGGCGTACGTCCACACCGTCATCGATGACCACTCCCGTGTCGCCTACGCCGAGATCCATGACGACGAAACCGCCCTCACCGCCACTGCCGTGCTGGTCCGGGCTGTCGAGTGGTTCAACCAGCGTGGCGTCACCGTCGAGAGGGTGTTGTCCGACAATGGAGGCGCCTACCGCTCACACCTGTGGCGAGACACCTGCCATGAGCTCGGGATCAAGCACAAGCGCACCAGGCCCTATCGTCCGCAGACCAACGGGAAGATCGAGAGATTCCACCGCACCCTGGCCGACGGCTGGGCCTACGCCCGCTGCTACACCTCTGAAGCCGAGCGCCGCGGTGAGCTCGAGGGCTGGCTGCACTACTACAACCACCACAGGCCCCACACCGCCTGCGGCAACCAGCCACCCTTCACGCGATTAACAAACGTCCCCGATCAGTACATCTAGGCAGGTTGTACATTGGTCAGCATGACCGGAAATCCCGCCTCCGTTCCCTTGCAGCCAACTGTCATCAGCGCTTCCTCGCCCGAACTCTTCGCCGACTCCCTGGAGGCACTCCAGCAACTCCTCGCAGAGGAACTCTCCCTCCTCCCACTCCCCGCAGACTGGCAACAAACCTGCCCCGACCTGCCGGAACAAATGCGCGCGGGAAGCACAGACAAAGCAGACAGCGTAGCGCCGGGCACACTCATCGCCTGTACCTCCGGCTCCACAGGCACCCCGAAAGGCGCAGTGCTCGGCCCCAGCCAACTCTCCACCAGTGCGGACGCCACCGTCTCCTTCATGGAGCACCACTTTCAAGCCCAACCAGGGGCATGGCTGCTCACACTTCCAGCGCATCACATCGCCGGGCTGCAAGTCCTACTCCGTAGCCTCCGAGCGGGCTATACTCCCCTCGCAGCCCAGCACTTACAGCAGGGATCGCACTTCAACACAGCTGGTTTCGTCGCGGACACGCTGCACCTCGCAGACACTTATCCAGGTGCAGATCTTTACACTTCCCTCGTCCCCGCTCAGCTGGAAAGGATCGCCGCAGACCCCGCCGCCGTGCAGGCACTGACACGCTACGCCTGTGTACTGGTGGGCGGGGCAGCAGCGCGTGAGGGCGTCATAAAGAAGATGGCGGAAGCAGGAGCGAAGATCGCACTGACCTACGGGTCGAGTGAAACGGCCGGGGGGATGGTATACAACGGGCATTGTCTACCGGGAGCACGGGTGCGGATTAGTGACGCCGACGAGCGCGGAGCCGGGCGGGTGCGGATCGCGGGACCGATGGTGGCCGACGGCTACCGCAACGTGGACTCAGCAGAGGCGTTCCCGACTGCGGGAGAGTTTCTAACCTCCGACATTGGAGTGCTGGACGGTGACGTACTGCGGATTCTGGGGCGCGCCGACGGGGCGATCAACACGGGCGGATACAAGGTACTTCCCGAGGAGGTTGAAAAGGCCCTTTGTCAAAGCGTTCCCGGCGCGGAAGCTGCCTTTGCCGCGGGCATAGAAGACCCACAGTATGCAGAGTTCGGCGAATCGATTGGGGTGCTGGTAGTTCTCAACGACGGCGTTGCCCGAGCCACCGTGCCCGACACCACTGCGTCCGGCATAACCGCGCCCGACATTACCGAGATGGTGCGTACAGCCATGCGCGGGCAGGTGAAGCCCGAACTACTCCCCCGGCGCGCCTGGGTAATCAACGAAATGCCAACCACCGGCCCGGGGAAAACCGACCGCCAACGGGCCGCGAAAATATTGCGCGCAATGTTGCAGGAGAGCACTAAGAAAGCCGCGCCTCTTGGGGGACTAGAATAAAGGTTTTTGTACAAGTGCCATTAAGAGTGTGAGCTCTAGAAAGGCGAACCATGACCTCCACCAGCAGGCAGCACCCCGGAGCAACCCCAGCTCAGTGGCTCGAAGGGGCACGCCCGCACACCTGGGCCAACGCCATTTCCCCTGTGCTTGCGGGCACAGCTGCCGCCACCCTGGAGGGTGCCGCCAACCCACTGCGGGCGGTTCTGGCCGGGGTTGTTGCCCTCGCGATGATCGTGGGCGTGAACTACGCCAACGACTACTCCGATGGCATCAAGGGAACGGACGACGACCGTTCCGGGCCGCTGCGTCTGACCGGCAGTGGCCTTGTGGAACCGCGGAAGGTGAAGTACGCCGCGTTTGCCGCCTTCGGAGTGGGTGCCGTTGCCGGCATTGTGCTGAGCGTGCTGAGCGCTTGGTGGCTAGTACTCGTAGGTGTGGCCTGCATTGCGGGCGCTTGGTTCTACACCGGTGGAAAAAACCCGTACGGTTATCGGGGACTAGGCGAAGTAGCTGTGTTCGTCTTCTTCGGCCTGGTGGCGGTGCTGGGCACGGAGTTCACCCAGACCGGCGCCGTGAGCTGGCGGGGCGGGCTGCTGGCCATTGCCGTCGGTAGCCTTTCCAGCGCAGTGAACCTAGCCAACAACTTGCGCGATATTCCCACTGATTCTGTCACCGGAAAGATCACGTTGGCTGTGCGTCTGGGGGATGCAAACACCCGCCGACTGTGGGTGGGGCTGGTCGCCCTGGCGGTAGTGGTGACTATCGGCATTAGTGTCGGCCACTGGTGGGGGCTGCTTGCGCTGCTGGCTGTGCCGCTGTTTGTGATTGCCGCCCGCCCTGTAACTCGTGGCGCCGAAGGAAAGGCGCTAATCCCCGTGCTGGGCATGCTGGGGCGTGGAATGCTGCTGTGGTCAATTCTGGAGTTTGTCGCCGCGCTGTTGGCCTAGCGAAACTCCACCCCGTGGAAACGAACCTTCGCTTCGATCTCGCGGGTAAGCCCTGCTCGCCACGTTATCGTAGCGCCGCCGATCTGCTTCTTGCGTTGATGACGGGAGTCTGCCCATACAACCACGTCCCGCGGTTTGCCGTTCATAGCAGCGAGTCTAATCCGCAGATGACCGCCACCAAGATCGGTGGACAAACTGTAGAGAAATTAATCGTCCAAGCGCTCGCGCAGCTGGTCGCGTAGCTCCTGCCGGTGAGCCTGGCGCTCGGCATCCCACCGCGCGATTTGTTCGGTGACGCGCAGGCGCAGCCCCTTGAACATAAACATCGACAGAGGCAGCGCCAGGATCAGCGCCAGCGTCATGCTCACCAGCAGTGGGAAGTAGTCTGCCATGCCCAGCAAAATCACGATCGAATGGATGATGAACGTCAGCACCAGGAACAGCAGCAGGCGCAGGAAGGCATATAGCGCTACGTCACGGACCGCCTTGCCCTTGTCGAGGTTCTTGCCGTCTTTCTTGTTGACGCCCTCATCGCCAGCGGCCGCAGTATCAGCCGAAGCCTTAGCCTGGTTCTTCGCATTCACATCTTCGTTAGCCACGCACACCACACTACGTTTAGCCCGTGAAGTTCCGTTAATCGTCAAGCCGCAGGTGCTCGTCTGAGGATCCTTTAGGATTGTATACATGGGTCGACTTCTTTTGCTCGCTTTGTTCATCGTCACTCTCGTACTGCTGTGGAAAGCATTCGGTCCACAGACCTGGGGAAATGCTCAGCAGCGTCGGCGTGGGGGCGTCAAAAGGAAAAACGAGGTGGCGAAGAACCACAAGGGGCCGGACGACGACCCGGATTTTCTATGGAACATCGAGAAAGAGCGCTTCAAGCAGCGGCGTGCACAAGAGGCCAAGGAAGCCGAAGAGGCTGAGCGTCAACGACGCGTGGAGCGACGGGAGGAACTCCGGCGACGCGAGCAGCAGGAACCAGAGCAGCACAACCCGAACCAGAGCAACAACGATCCTGAGCAGGAGTAGCGCTAGCGGACCTACAAAAGCTCCACGCGGGGTGAGCGCCCCGTCCGGTAGTGGTCGATCAGCAGGAAGATATTGTCCCAGTTCTTGTAGATCTCAGCACGGCGCAACACATCCGTATCCTCGGAGCTTTCCGAGGTTCGGCCCCCGTCGGCCGCACGATACAACGGTCCAGGCATCGGCGGCGGCACTCCTGGCACGGCAGGCGCCTGGCGACGCTGTTCATGTTGAATAATCGCCTGTTCGAACACCAGCTCCGGAAGATTCGGAGAAATGCCGGCGAAATGTGCATAGTCCAGCGCCGGGTCACCGACCGTCATGTCAGAGAAGTCGATGACGCCCACGCCTCCTTCAGCGTTCCACAGCATGTGTTCCTCGTGCAGTTCGCCATGTGTCAGCGCCCGCTGCTGGTTCGGCCGGGCGAGAAGGTCATCAATCTGGCCAAATATTTGCTCTACGAAGTCCAACTCCGCGGCCGTGAGGTGCGGAACCAGATTCGCTTCCACGCGAGACTTCATCAGTTCGTTTTTGCCCGGAAGAGTGCGCGAGGCATGGCTCAGAGTGGAGGTCGCAGCACCGTCAGTCCACCAGGAATCCACTCGGCTCATTGGCAGTACATCGGGGTCGAAGGCGTGCATCGTGGCCAGTAGACTTCCCAGCTGCTCGGCCACCCAGGCACGTTGACTGGCGGAAAGCGACTGCCACAATTCCGCGCTCAGTGGTTCGCCCAGCATTTCCGTCTGCATGGTCAGCATCACGGGTTCGGCGGTGTTGAAAGTCCCGCGCGCGTAGGCCTGCCGCACCGTCCCCGGCACACGTACCTTTGTGCGGCGGAACAGTTGCGCGATCAGCGAAGATTCCAGCATGGCTTGGGCTCGGTATTCCTTTTCGAAGGGCACGCGAACCACGACAGATTCCGGGAGCATGTCGTTAAGCTCGTATTCCTTGGATCGCAGCCCGTCCAGAATCACCACCGCATGGTCGATGCCCTGCTTCGGCACGCGCTGCCCCGACCACTCCAGATCGCGCCATGTGCGTGCCACCAGGCCGGGAATCGTCTCGATAGAGATAGCCACTTGTCTACCGCTCTTTTCCGCGTTTCATTAATGCGCTGAGGTACTGTCCATATGCGCTTTTGCCTAGTTTGTCTGCTGACGCCCGCAGTTGTGCATCATCGATGTACCCCAGGCGCCAAGCAACTTCCTCCGGGCAGCTGATCTTCAGGCCTTGCCGCTGTTCGACGGCACGGACGAAGTCGCCGGCAGCGGCGAGATCATCTACCGTTCCGGTGTCCAACCAGGCGGTTCCGCGCGGCAGTACCTCCACATGCAGGCGTCCTTCGGCTAAATAGCGACGGTTGATGTCGGTGATTTCCAGTTCCCCGCGCTCACTGGGCTCCAGTGATTTAGCGATCTGCACTACGTCGTTGGAGTAGAAGTACAGTCCCGGTACCGCGTAGTTGGACTTCGGCTCGGCGGGCTTTTCCTCCAAACTCAGCGCCGTGCCCTCGCGGTCAAACTCCACCACGCCATAAGCTTCTGGCTCGGCCACCCAGTAGGCAAAGATCGCTCCGCCTTCGGGGTTGTGGAAGCGCCGCAGCTGGGTTCCCAGGCCGGTGCCGTAGAAGATGTTGTCGCCCAGAACCAGAGCCACGGAGTCATCCCCGATGAAGTCTTCGCCAACGATAAAGGCCTCAGCCAGACCATTCGGCTGATCCTGAACCGCATAGCTGATTTGTACTCCGAACTGCGAGCCATCGCCGAGGAGGCTGCGGAACTGCTGCGCATCCGCACCCGTGGTGATCACCAGAATGTCGCGGATCCCTGCCAGCATCAGGGTGGTCAGTGGGTAGTAGATCATCGGCTTGTCGTACACGGGCACTAGCTGTTTGGAGACGCCCTGTGTAATCGGCCAAAGCCTCGAACCGGTTCCTCCGGCCAGGATGATGCCCTTCATTAGTTGGTATCTCCCTGCTCGGGAGCCCACTCATCAGCCGACTGCAGCGCCTCGGCCCAATCCGCGCGCAGTTGTGCTTCCCATGCGCGTACCTCCCGGTAGTTCGGCAAACGATCGCGTACCTCGCTGAGGCTCGGTGCCGCATGGTCTTTGTCCGAGAGCACGGCTTCTTCCTTCGTGACGCCCCACTCCACAGCCAGTTCCGTATCAAACGGGTCGATGCCGTATTCCCGCTCTGGGTTATACGCTTCGGTGACCAGGTAATTCACCGTCGTGTGGTCTGCATGTGCACGGAAACCATGTCCTACGCCCAAGGGTACGTAGACGCTGACATTATTCTCCGCCGACAGCTCCACGGTGATGTGCTGGCCAAATGTCGGCGACCCCACCCGCACATCCACGAGTACGTCGGTAATAGCGCCCGCCAGGCAGCTGACAAACTTCGCCTGTCCCGGAGGAACGTCTGCCAAGTGGATGCCACGCACCACGTCTCGCGACGAGCGCGAGAGATTCCCCTGTGCTACTTCGAAGGGGTAACCGAGCTTCTCACCAAAAGCCTCCGCTTTGAAACTCTCGTGGAAACTGCCCCGGCCGTCGCCATGCACGCGAGGCACATACACCCAGGCTCCGGGGATCGGTAAATCCACGATGCTGCCGGGTTCAGCTGCGGATAGTAGCTCATCGGTGCGCGAGGTCATATCACTCATAGCTTCTACTTTAGCGGCGCTATGCGGGATCTATTTCTTGCTCGTTATCCCGGTACTTTCTTTCGGACGCCGCCCTGGATTCAACCCACCACTTCTCATTGCGGCGATACCACTCCACTGTCTTGGCGAGCCCGGAAGCGAAATCCGTAAAGTGCGGCTGCCACCCCAGCTCGGCGATACTGCTGGGGTCGATGGCATAGCGCCGGTCATGGCCTGGGCGATCCGTAACATGCACAAAATCATCCGCCGGACGGTCGAAGATCTCCAGTAGATCGCGCACAACCTGTAGGTTGGATCGCTCCCCTTCCGCGCCGATCAGGTAGGTCTTCCCCACTTTCCCGGAGTCGAGGATCGCCCACACCGCGTCGTTGTGATCATCCACGTGAATCCAGTCGCGCACGTTCTCACCTGTCCCGTACAACCGGGGCTTGTGCCCTTCGATTAGGCCGGTGATCTGGCGAGGGATGAATTTCTCGGGGTGCTGGCGTGGCCCGTAGTTGTTTGAACAATTCGAAATCGTCGCTTGCAGTCCCCGCGAGCGGACGAACGCGCGTACGAAGTGATCCGCCGCAGCTTTCGAAGCCGAGTAAGGCGAGGACGGATTGTACGGGGTATCCACCGTGAAACGATTCGGGTCATCCAAAGTGAGGTCGCCGAAAACCTCATCGGTAGAAATATGGTGCAGGCGCACACCAAAATCAGCGGCAGCCTGAGCAACATTCAAGGTGCCCTCTACATTTGTACGGGCAAAGATCGCCGGGGTGGCCAGCGAATTATCGTTATGGCTTTCCGCCGCGAAGTGCACAATCGCTGCCCTCTCGGAGGAAGGTTGCTCGCTGGTGCCGCTCGCCGCGATCGTTCGTTCCAAGGCGGCCCGGAATGCCGGGGCGTCTGCCACGTCCCCTTCGATGAACTCCACCCGCCCCGGATAGGCATCCTCCAGCGGGATGCCCTCGTCCGTCCGTAGATTCATCGGATTAGCGGCATACGTGAGGGCGTCAAAAATAAAAACCTTGACGTCCGGCCTGGTTTCCAGCGTGCGGTGGACGAAATTAGCTCCGATGAAACCCGCCCCGCCGGTTACGAGGACAGTAGAGAAAGTGCTCACGCTGTTCCTTTGGTGACTAGTTCAGGCCGGCGTAGGAGTGCAGGCCGGAGACCACCATGTTGATGAAGAAGAGGTTGAATACCATCGTGGCGAAAGCAAAGACGTTGATCCACGCCGACTTCGGGCCACGCCAGCCCGGGGTGGCGCGGGCGTGCAGGTAAGCGGCGTAGAGAATCCAAGTGATGAAGGATACGGTCTCCTTCGGATCCCAGTTCCAAAAGCGTCCCCATGCAGCATCCGCCCAGATGGCGCCGAAGATAATACCCAGGCCGAAAATCGGTAGCGCCCACACGGCGGTGCGATAAGCCAGTGCGTCCAGCTTGCTGGCCTCTGGCAGCGGAGCGGCGAACGTCCGCAGCCAACCCTTTTCCTCGCCCTTCGGCTGTGCACGGCGTACTAGATACATAAGCGAAGCCAGGCCAGACATCATGCCGATGCCGGCACCAATAGCAACGGTGGAAACGTGAATGACCAGCCAGTAGGACTGCAGTGCCGGAACAACCGGGGCGGTCTCTGCGTATAGCTTGGTGCCTGCGTAGAACAGCAGACCCACGACCGGGGTCAGAATCCATGGCCACATCACACGCATGGCCTTACGGCGCACCATAGACGCAGCGATGACCATGGCAAACAACGTGACCACGCCGACGTATTCGAAGAGGTTGCCCCACGGGAAGCGGTTCGTAGCCATGCCACGCAGAACCACGAACACGGCATGCATCGCCACGGCCAGCCAGACCAGAGCCTGAGTAATACCACCCAGTTTGTCCGCGCGATTCAGAGACTTGGTTACCTGCTCAGAGCGCAGGCGCTCGGGCAGTTGTGCTTCGAAAACCGCATAGTCAGGCTCCTCGGCCCTACTTTCGTCAGCAACCGAATCCACCCCAGCGCCAACGCCCGCACCGACGGCGACCTTCGCAGTGGAGTTGACCTTCGCAGATTCCGTGGCACGTAGCTTCTCCAGCTCAGCGGCGCGCTGGTGGCGACGGTCATTGGCCATACGCACAATGCCGTAGAACACAAGCGACACGGCAAGAGCCAGCAGATACAAAGCCTCCGCGGTGCGGAAGGCTAAGTCGGAGAAATCGGATAGCTGTGGATCGATCTGCATCGAAAATCCTTCTAAAGAAAAGTCTTAAATCGCTACAAAGTGACAGCTTAGCCCCTGTTCACGCGCTTCCACAATCACCTATCTGGGTGAGAAGACAGGTGATCGTCCACGTGATCTTCCCAATCGGCAGTGTCCACGTCGTAGTCCTCGTCGAGGGCTTCTTCTTCCAACCCCAGTACGCGCTCGGCGCGACGGTTGAATTCCTTACCCCAACCGGCGGAATCTGTACGGGAAAGCCCGGCGATCTGGATACGCGTGCCGGCACCCTCCTGGGTCACGCGTACCCAGAAACGACGACGCTTCACAGCCAGGGAGCCGACCAAGGAAACCAGCATGAGCAGGGCGAACACCAGAACCCACGTGGTAGTTGGGTCCTTGGAGATCTGCAGGTTCACAAACTCCTTTGCCCCATCGAAGGTGATCTTCGTGCCGTCGTCCAGGGTGACGGACTCACCCTTCGTCAGGTTCACTCGGTCCAACATCTGCATCTGACCGGAATGCAACGCCTCACGATCCAGCGAGAAGATGTTCTGGCTACGGCCACCGTCCAGGCCAGTATCACCGCGGTAGACGTCGATGGCCACTGCCGGATCTCGCATCGCCGGGAAGTTGGAGGAAAGGATCTTACCCTTTGGACCGGTCCACTCTGCCGACGGTGCAAATAGTCCCTGCAGCGAAATCTGGTGCTTGCGCCGTTCCTGTAGGTCGGGGTACATACCTGCCGGTGGGTCCCAGCGCACCGCGCCGGAGGACAAGAAGTAGGTCATGTCGTCCGGGCGGAACTGGACGGTCTCGGTGCGCTTTTCTCCGTTCGGCCACGTAATGGTGAACGTTGGAGCATAACCGTGCCCCTGCAGGTACACGCGGTTGCCCTGGAAGCGCAGTGGGTGGTTCACCTTGAGCGTCTCGTGCTGCCACTGATCCGTGGACTTAAAGGCGGTCTCCTTGTCGGCAAAGTCAATGTTGGACTCAAAGCCCACTGCCTGGCCGTTTGGAAGATAGTCACCCTTGAAGTCCTTGACGTGAACACAGAAGGGGGTCAGCCCTGTGCCGTCGAAGAGCGGACCATTGCGGAAAGAATCGTAGTTAGACACCGCAGAGTTGCAGAACTGCGACTGTTCGCCCTCGGTGCCGGACACCACGACGACTTGTCCCTCGTAGTAGACCATCTTGCCCGCCGCCACGGCGATGAGAATGCCAACCAGCGACAAGTGGAACACCAGGTTCGCAGCTTCACGCAGATATCCCTTTTCCGCCGAGATGGACCATGCTCCGGCGCGGTCGTTATCTTTATCGACCTCGTTGAGGTTCCAGCCCTTGAATTCCTTCCGCAGGGATTTCTGTACCTCTTCCACTGATTCTTCGACGGTGCCGGAGTAGTGATACGGCATGCGGTCCAAGCGTTTCGGCGCCGGTGGTGGGGAGGAACGCAGTGCCTTGTAGTGGTCAATGCTGCGTGGCAGGATGCAGCCGACCAGGGAAATGAAGAGCAACACGTAGATTGCCACGAACCACGTAGAGCTAAAGACATCGAAAAGCTGCAACTTGTCGAAGACCTGGGCGGTCTTGCCGTTGGCGTCAATATATTCGGCAACCTTGCCCTCGTTGAGCGACCGCTGTGGTAGCAGCGCCCCCGGGATCGCAGCCAGCGCCAGGAGGAAAAGCAGCACCAGGGCAGTCTTCATCTTCGTGAGCCACAGCCAGCCCTTCTTCGGCAGGCTCAGGATCGTCTTCAGCATGGTTGCTCTCTCGTACTTTCGCTTTCTCGTTTTTATTGACGCCTACTTTTTCGACGCCCCGCTCGGGTCAGTAACCCGGGCGGATCAAATCGGCAAGGTCTTATCCGAGATAAAGACCTCTCGGATGTAATCCACAAACACCGACCATTGGCCGGTGACCAGCAGCAGACCGACGATGATAAGTAGTGCGCCACCGATCATTTGGATTGTGCGGGAGTGCTTACTTAGCCAGCCGATCCCCGTCAGTGCCTTGGAGGATCCCAATGCCACGACAATGAATGGTAGCCCGAGCCCCAGACAATAGGCGACGATGAGGATCACACCCCGGGCGGCTGTCATCCCCTGGGTACCGGCGGAAACCGAAATGATCGAAGCGAGTGTGGGGCCTAGGCAGGGGGTCCAGCCCAGGGCGAATACTCCGCCCAGCAGAGGCGCGCCGGCGATAGTCGTCCAGCGCTTGGGGCTCAGGCGCGTGTCGCGTTGCAGCGGGGAGATGAACCCCATGAACACCACACCCATGGCGATAGTCACCACGCCACCAATGCGCATTAAGAGTGCTTGGTTCAAAGTCAACGCGCTGATCACGCCGAAGACTGTGGCCGTGGCCAGCACAAATACGACGGTAAAGCCCAACACAAACAACAGTGCAGCAGTGGCCACCCGGCCCCGCTTGGCCTTAACCACCGTGCCTTCTTCGGTGAATTCAGTCTCCGCGCCAACGACGCCCGCTAGGTAGGAGATATAGCCCGGCACGAGTGGGATGACGCACGGCGAGGCGAAGGAAACCAGGCCCGCAGCCGCAGAGACCAGCAGTGCAAGCAACAACGGACCGGCGGCTGCCGTATCCGCGAAGGTCTCTCCGATCGACTCCGCGAGGATCATTTATTTGTCCTCATTCAACAGCGGTTCGACCTGCTCCCACAGTTCCTTATCCGTGATTTCCTTCAAGAAGATATGTGCCGGGCGATGCTTCTTGTCCAACACAATGGTGGTGGGGATGACGGAGGCCGGCACGCCGCCTAGTGCCAGAGCAGTCTTAAACGGCGGATCGTAAATCGACGGGTAGGTAATCCCGTTATCTTTCACGAAATCCTGTGGCTTCTCCTTAACACTGTCTCGCACGTTAATGCCCAGGACGGTACCGCCTCCGTGCTTCTCCAGCTTCTCCTGCACTCGTTGCAGGTCATCGGATTCACTACGGCAGGGGCCACACCACTGACCCCAGGCATTGAGCACCACGACTTGTCCCTCGAAGTCACTGAGGTTGATGTCCTTGTCGCCATTCAGGTTTGTGCCGGTGAAGTCAGCGACCTCTTTGCGCTCCTCGGGCTTGTAGTGGATGCTTGTCTGTCCGCCGGGAGACACGAATTCAAACTTGCCGCCACTAGCCACGGCATTAGTACCTGCGGTGTTGTCTTCGCCGCACGCAGAAAGTGCTGCGCCGCTGGCAAGGAGGCAGACCGCAAGCGCTGCGGTGGTCGTTTTACGCACGGTTAAATCTCCTGTGCTGGCTCGGAGTAAAAGATATCCGTCAGGTGTCCGCCGTCGTACACCAGCGAGGTCACAGATGCCAGCTCGCACTGTCGATCCGCTGGGTTGTGTGCCAAAGGCAGCCCCTGGACGTCGCGTTGGATCATCACGATGGGCAGCTGGTGGCTCACTAATACGGCTTCATGTCCTCGCGCCTTTTCACGCGCCGTGTCAATGGCCTGCCACATGCGCTCGGCGATCTCCTGGTAGGGCTCACCCCAACTGGGAATGGTGGGGTTCTTCAGCATCGGCCAACGCTTCGGATTCCAGAGAGCACTGCGCACACCCTTGATGTGCAGACCCTGGAGTTCGTTACCTGCCTCGATGATCCGCTCGTCCGTCGTTACTTCCAGCCCGAGCCTCTCTGCAAAGGGGCGGGCGGTTTCTTGCGCCCGCTCGAGTGGAGACGCGGCCAGGTAAACCACATCGTGATCAGCGAGGTCAGCGGCGGTGGCGTGTGCCATGTTCCGTCCTCGCTCGGAGAGATGATAACCGGGCAGACGGCCATAGAGAATGCGATCCGGATTGTGCACTTCTCCGTGCCGTACAAGGTGAACGATCGTTGCCATGGTCACCTAGCTTAGCGTGCCGACCACCTCAACCCAAGTAAGGCGATCCCTGGTTTAAGGGGTTCTTACTGGGGTTTTAGCTTTGTGGTATCAGGCTTCAGCGGGTCGGGTGGCTGCTGCAGCAGCCGCGGCGGCCGGAGTGGCAGCTGCCGCGATCTTCTCAAAGTCCGCATCACTGAGCGCCGTAGAGACGAACCAGGTCTCAAACACGCTCGGCGGAGCAAATACCCCAGCGTCCAAGAAGGCGTGGAAGAACGCCGGGTAGCGGAAGGTATCTGCTGCCTTCATATCGGCGAAGTTCGTGCCCTCCCCCTCGGCAAAGCGCACGCTCAGCATGCTTCCTGCCCGCTGGATGTTGTGGGCGACGGAGGCCTTGGTCAAAGCATCGGACAGGATGCCTGCCAAAGTATCGGCATTCGCATCGAGCTTCTGGTACGCGGCGGCGTCGGCGAGCTTCAAAGAGGCCAGACCCGACGCAACGGCGACGGGATTGCCCGACAACGTGCCTGCCTGATACACCGGGCCGACCGGCGCGAGGTGATCCATGATCTCCGCCTTACCGCCAAATGCGGCAGCAGGCAGGCCTCCGGAAACAACTTTGCCGAAGGTGGTGAGATCGCCGGCCACACCGTCCTTGCCAAACCAGCCGGACTCGGTGACGCGGAAGCCAGTCATGACCTCATCGACGATAAGCAGAGCGCCATTGGCGTGGGCGATACGCTGCAGCTCTGCATTGAAGCCCTGTGGGTTTACCGTGCCCATGTTGCCCGGCGCGCCTTCGACAATGATCGCGGCAATCTCGCCCTCGTGGGAGGCAAAAGCATTCTCGACGGCCTGCACGTCGCGGTAGGGAACCACGACAGTGTCGCCGGCGGCGGCCTTAGTGATGCCCGGGGAATCCGGCAGGCCAAAGGTAGCGACGCCTGAACCAGCCGCAACCAGTAGTGAATCCACGTGGCCGTGGTAGCAGCCCTCAAACTTCAGGATCTTGTCGCGTCCCGTATAGCCTCGCGCCAGACGAATAGCGGACATGGTGGCCTCAGTACCCGAGTTGACCAAGCGCACCTTTTCTACCGAGGTGCGGCGGACGATCTCCTCCACCAGATCCACCTCCACCGTGGTCGGGGCGCCGAAGGACAGGCCATGGCCTGCGGCCTCACGGACTGCCTCGACGATCTGCGGGTGAGCGTGACCGTGAATCATCGGTCCCCAGGAGCAGAACAAATCCACATAAGAGTTACCGTCGATATCGTTCAGCGTGGATCCCTGCGCGGAGGTGATAAACGGTGGGGTTCCGCCTACCGAGCCGAAGGCGCGAACTGGCGAGTTCACGCCGCCCGGGATCAGGGCACGCGCCCGATCCATGGCCTCGGCACTGGCCTGATGGTTGGAGTTTTCAGAGTGCTGCGCATCGACGTTGACAGACACGAAAGGAATCCTTTCCGCCACTTCGGGAAAAGTGGTTAGCTTGCAATCCCCACCAGCCTAGCGCGGCTAGGCCTGTGCCTGGTCAATCTCCTCGTCCAATGCCTCAGCACGGGCTAGAGAAATAGCCTCGGCGCGTTGCTTCTCCTGCTTGCGCAGTTCGCGGATCTCCCTACGACGGGCTACCCATCCCTGCCACGAGTGCGTCTGGCGCAATGTGCCCCGCGCGTAATTGCGGTGCAGGATACGCGCGCTGCGACTTTCGATCAGCGTAGAGCTGAGCAGCATAAACAAGGTTGCCAACAGTGGGTTAAGCACACCGGCGACGGCTAGCATCGCGCCGACGACGTTATAGGTCCAGGACAACCACACATTCCAGTCAGTGGTATTGCGCACGTGGCGAACCAAATTCACCAGCTCCGGCAGAGCCGATACGTCCTCGCGCTGCATCACCACGTCCGCCACCTCAGAAGCAGTCGGGTCAATGCGGTTCGAAGAGGCCATGAGGATGCCCACGTCCGCCACTCGCAGGGCACCCAGCACATCACTGTCACCCACCATCGCCACGCGCACACCCGCGGCGTGCACACCGCGCACCGTCGCCTCCTTGCGGTTCGGCGCAATACCTGCCAGCACCGTGGAGATGCCAATAGAGTTAGCTGTGCGGCGAGCCACCGGGTAGATGTCGCGGGAGAGCATATAGGTCTCCAACTGCATGTCTTCCAGCCGATCAATGGCAGCCGGGGCATCGTCCTTAAAGCTATCCGCCAGGCTAATTACCCCGCGGTCCTTGCCCTTCCAGCTCACGATGACGGGGGACCCGCCGCTCAGCACGGCAGTCGCCAGGTGTGGATCGCGCACCTCACCGAGGTCATGCGGACGCCACAGACGCGCCTTCACATTGCGCATCTCCCCTTCCACTGGCAGCTCTACCATGCCCTCGAACGTGCCGTCCTTGGTAATCTTCACTTCACCGACATCCAACCAGTGCGGGATCCCCTCCCCACCTGTACCCGCGTCGCGTGCTTCTCGATCGGCACGCACCAACGCGCGAGAAACGGCGTGGTTCGATTCCAGGGAAAGCGCTCCCGCCACGCGCAGGATCAGATCCGGATTCTCTCCCTTGGAAGGGGTTACGCCGATGACGTGCATCGGTCCTTCAGTGAGAGTGCCGACTCGGTTGAAGATAATGGCGTCAACCTCAGCGAGCTTGTGAATCGTACCCGTATCGCGCAGCAACGCGCCGGAAGTGGCGGCACGCCAAAGTCCCAAGCGCAGCGCCAGCGGAGCGGACAGAGCCAATGCGACCGGAGCCACGACGGCCAGCAACGAAAGCACCGTTGCCATTGCTGCGTCGACGGACTTGGTGATCGCCAACCAGGCAATGAAGTCTACAATGGCCAGGCCGAACGCCCACGGCACCAGCAGGCTGGCGGTGCGGTTTGTCAGCTGGGACAAGCGGGTTTCGTCCAAAGCTGAACCGCGCACCCACCGGTGCATCGCGGCCAGGCGGGTAGAGGAACCTGTCGCATGCACGCGCATCTTCAATGCGGCGCCGTGGTTTCGGGCGCCGGCGTAAATCCGATCGCCAACAGAGACCTCAAAGGTACGGTGCAAACCACCGACCGGCCCCATGTCCACGAGGGACTTACCGCTAATGATCTCGCCGTCACTTGGCACCATCATGCCGGTGGGGATGATGATGTCATCCCCCGTGCGGATCTCCGCAATCGGAATGTTCTTCTTTTCAGTTTTCGACTTGCGTGTCTTGCGCACCACCGTGACTTCCTTGGCTGCGGGCACCGTGAGCACGGACAAGATCGACTTGGAGCGCAGCGCGGTCCGGCGGGATAGCAACCTGCCGAACAGCAGCAGGATCGTTCCACCACAGGCCACGTCAAAGAACACTGCACCTTCGAGGTGCTGGGCAGACCACACGCCTGCGAACAGCACCTGGTGGCTCTGCCAGCTCACATTGCCAGCCGAGGAGAAGATCAACATGCACGCCGAGTACACATAGGCCAATAAAATCGCCACGGAACTGGCACCGTCGAGTGCCGATTGTCCGCGCCTAAGCCCACCGAGGAAAGCCCGGTGGAAAGGCCACGCGCACCATGTGACCACCGGGGTGGCTAGTGCGAGGCAGATCCACTGCCAGTAGTCGAACTGCCAGGCGGAAACCAGCTGCATTACCACCACCGGTAACCCAAGCAGCACAGCGACGATCAGCCGCATGCGGGTAATGAGCTGCCGGGCAGTGTGTAATCCTTCCGTCGGGTCGAAGGGGTTATTGCGCCGGAACCGCTCGAATTCCACCTTGCCCGCATCGCGTCGTTTGCGGCTTTCTGCTGCCGCCCACGCGCGTCGGTGGGCACTGGCGTGGCGCCGCATACGTCGACGGGTTTCCTCAATCTCCAGCCTGGCGGCGCGACGGCGGAGAGAGGAATCGGTCAGCCAGCTATCTAGGTTGTGTTTTTCCAGCACCTCTTGGATCTGCGTCAGGCTCACCTGATCTTCTGCGGAGATCCACACCATTCCCGTGGAGTACACCACGGCGGCCTGCACGCCCGAGATGTTGTTGAGTTCGGTTTCTACGGTGGTGGCATCCACCGCGCTTTCCAGCCCCTCCACTCGATAGGCGAAGCTGGTCAACCCCCAGTGCTCCCGGGTCGCGCGTTCGACTTCTTCCGGCGACTGGGGAGAGCGATCCATGTCGAAGCCAGCCTTCGCCGCAGCTTCGCGTGCCTGCAGGATGGCTTCGTCGACGTCGTCGACCTCCACGGAAGATTGGCTCGCGACGCGGCTACTGGTCGGTACGATCTGAGAATCGTTTTCTGACATTTCCCCTAGCCCCGCAGTGTGTCTCCCGGAAGGGTGCCATCGCCCTCGACGGGAGCTTCGGTCGACGGTTTCCCGGCGTCAAAATAAGGATTGGCAGCGGGCCTGTAGGCCAAAAGCAACGCTACGGCCAACAGCAACGCCAAAACAGCCTGCCCCGGTCCGGTGAACTGGAAAACCCACCCTGCCAGCATAAAGAAGATACCGATCGCACCAGCCCACAGCACCAGGCGTCGCTTGCTGCGATTACCATCACGTATGCCGCGGGAGAAGAACGCCAACACGGCGCCGACCACGATGCTGATTGCACCGAGAATGCGCACATTGTTGCGGACAAAGTCCATACGCTCTGCTTCCTCGGGATTCAGCGGTTCGCGATCCCACGAGGCTGTCAACGACAGGACCCCAAAGAAAATCATCAGTATCCCCAGGATCAGCAGCATCGCAAACGAGACAATAACAATGCGCGGTGTGGGGTCGCCCGGCTTCCAATAGTGGACCTTGCGGTTTTGGTCGTCACCGCTCGGCACCATCGAAGGGAACATTGCAGGCATGCTTAGCGCCCTCCCCAGGTGTGGTCGTTGTGGTTGGTGCGGTCGCTGTCCTCGCCCGTGCCTGCGTTTGTCTTGGCGTTCGCCTTTTCCTTTGCCCTGTCCCTGTTTTCTTTTTGACGGTTTTCTTTTTGACGCCGCGTCTCCGCCCGATACTCGTCGAGCTCCTTGGCGTACTTATCCATCTCCTTGTCGCTGGGGATGCCCAACCAATCACGGTTATCCGGGCGGGACATAAACCAGAGTCCCAGCGCGGCACCCACTCCAGAAAGAATGGTCAAGATGCCGATGATCAGCACGAACCCTACGGGCATGTACTCTGGCCCGCTGGCAAACGTGATGAGCACTGCATTGAAGATCATGAACACAGAGGCCACGTTGAGGAAGAGACGCGAGTACGGTGCGCCCCGTCCCGCACGCCAGGCCAGGTATGCACAGACGGCGGAAGCAATAATGCCCCACACCAGCGAGCTGATGTTCACCTGCGTGGCGATCTGCGAAGCATTCTGATCTGCCAAAACGCTGGCGAACAAGCCGCTTTGGCTGTCCAGCATCCCCTGGCTGCTCTGCGTCAGAGCACGCGGATCCACAATGTTTGCCACGAATTGCACCACACTGGCCAAGAGCTGTAAAACGGCGACGCTCAGCCATGCCCACACGCCGTAACGTACGTCCTCTGGCGCGTTCTTGGTATCCGGAGCTAGGCCGTCTTTGCGGCCCACCTTCGGCGGTTTCGGCGGTTTCGGGGTGCCCAGCGGCCCCTGCTGTCCTGGGGCTCCCTGGGGTATGCCATACCCCTGTGGCGACATCGGTGGCCGCTGCTGGGAGCCGGTGTGCGGCCCACCCATCTGGCGTGGATCTTGTTGTTGGGTATTCATTCGTGCGCTGCTGTCGGTGCTGTTCATACAGCCACCTAGCCTACTGTGATTACTGTCGTTTAAGCATCTTTGCCATTGAGCATCTGGGCTACGCGGGTGGCCCAGTAGGTCAGGATGATATCTGCTCCGGCGCGACGGATGCCGTACATGGATTCCATAATCGAAGCGTCCAGGTCAATCCACCCCTTGTGGGCGGCTGCGGAGATCATCGCGTACTCCCCGGAGACCTGGTAAGCCGCGACCGGCACCGGAGAAATATCAGCTATTTCACGCAGCACGTCCAGGTATGGCATTGCGGGCTTGACCATAACCATGTCCGCACCCTCGTCGATATCCAGTTGGGTTTCCAGGATGGATTCCCGTAGGTTGCGCGGATCCTGTTGATAGGTGCGTCGATCGCCCTGCAGCGAGGAACCAACGGCCTCGCGGAAAGGTCCAAAGAACGCGGAGGCGTATTTCGCGGAATACGCCATGATTGACACGTCCTGGAAGCCGGCATTATCCAGTGCTTCACGGATGTAGCGAATCTGTCCATCCATCATTCCGGAGGGGCTCACAATGTGGGCGCCGGCCTCCGCCTGGGCTACTGCCATTTTGGCGTACTGCGGCAGGGTGGCGTCATTGTCAACGATCTGGTGGCCAAAGCGATCCGTGGAGAGTACACCGCAGTGGCCGTGGTCTGTGAACTCGTCGAGACAGGTGTCGGCCATGACCAAAATATCGTCGCCGAAACGCTCTCGAACGGCGCGCACCGCGCGGTTGAGAATGCCATCTGCGGCCACCGCCTGGCTACCGGTTGCATCCTTGTCTTCGTCCCGGGGCACACCGAACAGGTCGATGGAGCCCACGCCCGCCTCCGCAGCTTCTTCCACTGCGCGCAACAGCGAATCCTCGGTGTGCTGCTGCACCCCCGGCAGGCTCGTAATATCGCGTGGCGCATCCAGCCCATCAGCGATAAACATCGGCAGCACCAGCCTGTTGGGGTTCAGATCCGTCTCCGCAGTGAAATTACGCATCTGCGGGGACGTGCGAAGTCGGCGGGGACGGCGAAACGGAGTGTAGTTCGAAGTCATGTCCACGATGCTACTCCCGCGCTCGGACGGGAGTTCATCGCCCCGTCACGCGGTCGCCGAGGTGCTTGTCCGCCGCTCAGTGCTTTACTTTTCGGTGGTCTTTTTCCGACGCCGCCTCCGCTTTCGCGGCGGCGGAAGTTGTCCCTTGGCGCGCAGGTCAGCGACGTGGGCAGCGAGGGCGTCAACCAGCTCCGGTACCCCGGCTGCTTCGGGCATCACGTCGACGCGCAGGCCATGCTCACGGGCGGTCTGCGCAGCCATCGGCCCGATGCAGGCAATGATCGTGCGGTTATGCGGTTTGCCGGCGATTCCCACCAGATTCTTCACGGTCGAGGAACTGGTGAAGCAGACCGCGTCAAAACCACCGGTTTTGATCATGTCGCGGATCTCCGGGCTCGGCGGGGCGGCGCGGACAGTACGATAAGCCACCACGTCCTCGACGTCCCAGCCCAACTCAATCAGGCCATCGACCAGCACGTCTGTGGCGATATCTGCGCGTGGCAGCAACACACGGTCCACCAGATCCAGGTCTGGATCGTGCGGTGGGAAGACATCCACCAGACCAGCGGCATTACGTGCGTCATCCTTGGGCAACAGCTCAGGCGTGATACCCAGATCTTTCACTGCCTGAGAGGTCTTCGGCCCTACAGCGGCCACGCGCACACCTGCAAGAGCGCGGGCGTCCAGGCCAAACTCACGAAGTTTGTCCCAGACGGCCTTCACGGCATTAACGCTGGTGAAGACGATCCAGTGGTAACGACCGTCCACGAGCCCCTTGATTGCGCGTTCCATCTGTACGGGACTGCGCGGCGGCTCGACGGAGATCGTGGGAACCTCCACCGGGATTGCGCCGTGCGAGGCTAGACGGGCGCTCATTGGGCCGGCCTGGTTCTTCGCACGCGGCACCAGGACGGTCCAGCCATAGAGTGCGCGGTTTTCCCACCAGGAGTATTTGGAGCGGTTGCCGACCTGGGAACCGATAGTCACGATCAGCTCATCAGGCAGCTCGCCGTCCTTGGCAGCTGGGCCGGACTGCGTGGTGATGGACTTCATCGTATCCAGCGTGGCGTCGTAACTGCGCTGGCGGCGGGTGGTGCCGTGCAGTGTCACTGTCGCGGGGGTGTTTCCCGCAATGCCACGGGACTTCAGTTCCTGTGCAATTGTGGCCAAGTCGTCCGGGGCGGCGGTGATAATCAGCGGCAAGCCAGCGGCGGCCAGCTGATCCCAATCAGTTCCGCCGCGTACGTCCGCCTCGGTAACGTCAGGTCCCACGCCGATGCCGGTAAAAGCGGGCACGGCCACGGAACCTGTCATGCCCGGGATCACCTGGAAGTCCACGGAGCTGGCCGCGACGTGCTGCAGCTCATCCATGACGGCCGGGTTGCTCAGCGGATTACCGGCGACGAGTCGCACAACGTCGTTGCCTGCCTTTGCACAGGCGATCATCTGCTCGGCCAGCACGTCTGGGGCTACGGCCAGGGAAACTCCAGCGGAGTCGAGTTCTTCCGCGGACTCGCCGGAGGTCTGTTCTTCCGTAGCCTGCGGAGTATTTTCCGTTGCCGCCGGGGCAGCCAGCACGATCTCGGCAGCGGTCGGCGGGGCGGGGCGCGGCGGACGACGGCGAGCGCCAGCTTCCTTAGCTGCCTTTACCTGTGCCTCCCACTCAGCTTCGGCGGCATCCAGCTTGGCCTGCGGCACCGGGAGCCGGGTGGCAATGATGTTCCGTACGGATCCCAATACAGCCGGGTCGACCCAAGCGTGAGCGGTGGTCTCCAGAATGTCGCGCGCACGGATGGTCAACAGCTCCGGGTTTCCGGGGCCCGCGCCCACGAAGAGGATCCGGCCGTGTCCAGTGGGAGCCAGGTCGGCTACTGACGCCACGGTAGCGGAATCAGTGCCTCCTACCTGGGCAAATCCGGAATCGGTCATGGTGGAACTTTCTATTTTGTCGGGGTTATTAAGATTTTTTGAAAGCAGTGCTCAACAGGAAATGTGAATGTCTCCAGGACTTTTGGCACTTCGCTGCCGAGTTGAAAGGGCTGTGATTCATCCTCTGAGGGCGTCACAAAGAAAGTGAGTTAATCGGCTTCAGCCACTATCTCGGCGGCACCATCCTTGAGAAGTTTTTTGCCTATGTCAGTGCCTATGGCTCTGGCGGCATCTATGTACTCCTGCCAACGGGGTTCCTCAGCTGCCGGGAATCCCTTATCAGAGGTGGGAGATGGTATGTCGAAGGTAGCTTCGCCAACCTGCACTAATTTGCGGGATCCATCCATAGCGAATACGCCACCGAATACGCGCAGAACGTGCTGTTCCGGCGCACTGTCTGCGGTGTCCTCCGGCTCTGTCCACAGGGAATACGCCGCTACGGGGGCGGTGCAGCCGGCTTCCAGGGTGGAAAGGACGGCACGTTCCGCGACGGCAGCCATGTGGCTGGGCAGGTGATCCAGGTGGCTAACCGCCTGCCAGGCAGCGTCATCGTCAGCGCGTACCTCCACGCTCAACGCACCCTGAGCTGGCGCGGGCATGATCGTGCTCGGGTCGATCGACTCGGCAGCGCGGTCCAGCTGGCCGACGCGCTCCAACCCGGCGCGGGCTAGAACCACCGCATCCAGATCTTTTTCCGTGCGACCCATGCGGGTATCGATATTGCCGCGCAGTGGCATTAGTTCCAGGTCGGGGCGGACTGCCCGAATCTGGGAGACACGGCGGGGAGCAGACGTACCTACCTTGGCGCCTTGTGGCAGCTCCAGCAATGCTTCGCCATTGCGGCTCACCAACACCTCACGCGGATCCACTCGCCGCGGGACTACGGTGCGAAAACGTGGGTCGGGTGCGGTGGGCAGATCCTTGAAGGAGTGCACGGCGACATCACATTCGCCAGCTTCGAGAGCCTTACGCAAGGTCTCAGTGAAGACGCCCACGCCGATCTGCGCGACCGGTGTCTGTGCGGCCTGCGAGGCATCACCCGGGGTATGGACGAGGTGCAGTTCTGCCTGGTAGCCCGCAGCGAGTATGGCTGCGCGGACATGACTGGTCTGAGTGGTTGCCAGGGCGGATCTACGGGTGCCAATCAGGAAAGTGCGGCTGTGTTCAGCGGTCGGGTTAGGCGTGGTATTGGACATGAAAAGTCTTAAGCCTCCTTCGCTACCTGGCTAATACGGGCAGCGCTTGGGATTTGATCGGCGCGGGCAACGGTTCCTGTAGTAGATCTCACAGTCTGGGGTGTGCCTGCTTTAACCTGCCCCGGCTGCGTAACAGAATCCACCATGCCGTTCGGCAAGTTGAACAACGCCGCGAGCGCATCCGGGTAACTAACCTGCTGGCCTCCGGCGGAAAGCTTCTTTGCCTGCACCGTCGGCGTGTGCAACAACTTATCCACCACACGCTTCATCGACTTAGCTACTGCTGCGCGATCCGCTTCGGACATGTCGGGGGTCAGGCGCTCCAATGCCATGAGCTCCTCGGCCATCACTTCACCGGCCTTTTTGCGCAGAGCCTTAACAGTGGGCACCACGGACTGCGCACGCTGCTGTTCCAAGAAGCTCTGCAACTCGTTAGCGACGATCTCTCGGGCGGGATCCTCGTCCTTCACACGTTCGCCCGCCATCGTGGTGAGTTCCTCGATGTTCAGCAGCTTGACGCCCTCAACGTCGGCCACGGAACGCTCAATGTCCGCCGGCATAGATAGATCGATCAGCACCTTTGTCCCGGCGCTGGAGGCAGAACCGAAGCCAGCCCCGGCATCTACTGCGGCCCGTACGGCCTGTTCGGTCACAACATTTCCGACAGCACCGGTCGCGGATACCACAATATCCACCGCATTCAGGCAATCCGCCACTCCATCAAGTGGCACAGCAGAGGCATCCACCCCGGCTTCGCGAGCATGGTTTACCAAGTTCTCCGCCCGCGACAGCGTGCGATTGGCCACAGTCACGTGGTCGATACCCAGCTTCCCCAGGTAGGTCGATGCCAGGGAGGCCATCGCTCCCGCACCAATAATCAGCGCGCGGTGGCCTGCCAGGGGATGGGACGTAGGGGCGTCATCCACAACAGAGGAAAGAGCGTGCGCAGGCTCGACATAGCGCAGAGCCTGATCCACCGCGAAGGAGACCATGGAAGCACCTGCCGAATCGATGCTGGTCTCGGTGTGTACGCGCTTACCCGTGCGCAGGGCGCGCTGCGTCAGATCGTGCAGGGTGCGCCCGACTGTGCCCGTTTCGTTGGCGGACTGATAAGCGCTGCGCAGCTGGCCGATGATCTGTTGCTCCCCCACAACCATAGAATCCAGCCCAGAGGCGACCTTCAGCATATGTTCCGCCGCGGAGTCGGCGTAGTGCACATACAAATGCGGCTCCAAGTCCGCGGCCTGCAAGCCAGAGAACTGCGCAACCGTCTCCACCACATGATCCAACCCGGAGTGGAAGGCGTTGGCGACGGTGTAAAACTCCATGCGGTTACACGTGGACAGCACAAGAGATTCGGAAATCACATCGTTATCCACCAACGAAAGCTGCAGCTTAGGAAGATCCGCATCAGCCACCGAGGCCTGTTCCAGCATCGTCACCGGCGCCGAACGGAAAGACAGCCCGACCAGCAACACCGACGCGGAACCAGTCCGGGTGTTACTACTCATTTGTCTTCAGGCCTCCTGCGGGGATCACTTAGGGCGGCAGCACGTGGCTCACCCCCAAGTTGTTACGAGTGTCTACGGTAGCCCTTAACCCACCCCGTTGCCAAAACGAGTTCCCACGGCTGATATATGGGGCTCGCTGGGCTCCCCTTGCGCCCGATCGATTCAGTTAGTGGTTCTGTTTCAGCGCTGCGATCAGGTCATCGTCGTCGATTTCCCAGCAGGCGACTTCCTCGTCGTCGACGAGCACGACCGGTACACGATCGCCGAATTCTTGTGCCAATTCTTCTTTTTCCTTGGTGACGCCACCACGGTCCAGTTCAATCACTTCCACCGTCGTGCCATAGCGATGTGCGATGGGGAGGATTTGCTGGTGTACGCGGGCACAGGATCCGCAAGTCGAACGGGTAATCAGCTGCACGCGTGCCTGCGGCTGCCCAGCTGTGGCGAAAGCATTATCTGCTGCGATGTTGTCGGAACTCACGGGTGATCATGCTACCCGTCAGCCTGGACGGAACAAGCGCTCTTGCAGAGGGACGCTTATGCGGTGCTTTCAGGGTAACTTTGTCTATGTGAATGAAGCGCCTGATCTGGAACCGTCGGACCGCCCCAAGCCAGCCCCTCGCTGGCGCGTGGGTTGGCGCTATACCAGTAGCGAATGGCGTGGTTACCTACGCGCCCTGTCGCTGAGCGCCAGGGCATATTTCCGCGAGCTCCGCGACGAGCGCGCTACAAAGGTTCGCCACGCAGATCATGAGGCCGCTACTGAGCATGAAATAAAGGAGAAGGTGGCGTCGTCTCCAAACCTACAGGTCGGGTACGGCACCGGGGCACCCCAAGCACTGTGGGAACTCAGCGAAGCGCAGCTGGATCAGCTCGCGCACAACTACGCGATTGACGGCAATCAGCTACGCACCGGCCTAGCGAACCTGGAAGGTGCGGGCATCGCAACGATGCCACCGCGCCACCTGGAACATCCGGATCCATCGATTCCGCAGGACACGGGCGTAGGTGCATTTTTCGACGTGGACAACACGCTCATCAAAGGAGCTTCAATTTTGCTTTTCGCGCGTGGCCTGGCGAAGCGTCGCTTCTTCACCGCGCGGCAGCTACTTGGCTTCATTTGGGTGCAACTGAAGTTTCGCACATTGGGTAAGGAAAGCGCCGACGATATCTCCAGTGGCCGCGAACAAGCCCTGGCACTCGTGAAGGGACGTAAAGAGTCCGAGGTTATCGAGATGGCACAGGAGATCTGGGACGCGACCATCGCGGAGCGAATCTTCCCGGACACCAAGGAACTGGCCGATATGCATATCCAGGCAGGGCAACAGGTGTGGTTGGTGACGGCCTCGCCAGTGCAGCTGGCTCAGATTATCGCTAAGGAGCTTGGCTTCACCGGCGCATTGGGCACGGTGGCCGAGGTAAAGAATGGTCGTTTTACCGGCCGCATGGTCGGCGACTTGCTGCATGGGGAGGAAAAGAAGCATGCGGTGATCGCCCTGGCGAACTACGAAGGGCTGGATCTGAGCCGTTGTACCGCATACTCCGATTCCGTAAATGACCTGCCAATGTTGTCGACCGTGGGCACGGCGGTGGCTATTAACCCGGATTCGAAGCTGCGAAAGGCTGCGACCGAGCGGGGCTGGGAGGTACGTGACTATCGGCGACTACGCCGCATGCTCCGACGAGTAGGTGGCCTGCGCCTTGCCCTAGGAGCCGGTGCACTGGGGCTGGCTAGCGGTTGGGCGTGGGTTTGGCGGAAGCAGTCCCGCTAGCGCCCAGTGTCACCCCGCAAGCACGCAAGAACCCACCGAGGCTGCGCCTTATATCGGGGCGTCCGCGGTGGGTTTATTTATATGCAGCAGCGGAGGTTACTTACCGAGCTTCCTACGCTGAACGCGAGTCCGGCGCAGCATCTTGCGGTGCTTCTTCTTGGACATGCGTTTGCGGCGCTTCTTGATGACAGAACCCATGGGGTAAGCCTCGTTTCTCTCGGTTAGTTATCTCTTCAATGCAAAGGTCTGCTCCCCCACCGCCGGACCTTTTACGGCGGTGGGGAAGATGTGTCCTCGAATGTGCGCGAGCCGCCACGATGGGCGACCGCATAAAAGTTTTCTCACATTCGCAGACACGAATGTTCCACAGTTTAGCCTCCCCCACCGCGGAGAAACAAAAATCCCCCATCACCGGGTCAGCGGTCGAAGCCACTGAGTACCGATAATGGAGGACTGTTGTTTCTGCTAAAACAGACCGTATCTGAGAAGTGCAGGTACGGTTCTTTAGCCGGTCTGGCCGGGGTTGTACTCGGAAGCTCCGAGGTACGCATCAACGGCAGATCCGCGAACACGGAAGTTGCGGCCAACCTGAACGGCAGGCAGCTCCTCCGAGTGGATCAAGCGGTAAACAGTCATCTTCGACACGCGCATCAGATCAGCGACCTCTGCGACGGTCAGAAATGTTCCATTATCGGTGTTAGCCATAGATCATTCTCTTTCTTTTGCGCTCTCATGCGCTGCAGGCTTCCCCTCCTGCAGGACGTCACACGTGATCGCTCGCGAACCATCATAACGTGAAACCTGTGAACAATGTGCAACAAGGGGAACCATTGAGGGCAGTTTGCCCCGAGTGACTCACGCAACTCGGGGTAATAAAGCTCACGCCAGTGATCGCTCGTGACTGGATTGAACAGGCGTGATTTGTGTTAAATAAATGTGTCTAAAAAGATCACTGGGGTCGACTGTGTAGCGGTGAAACTAACCCCAAATGGGCGTGACGCTACCGCTATGCGCCGAACTAGTCGTCGTTGTTCGCAGACTGTGCACTCGGCTTCGGCGCACCCAGCTCTTCAGAACGATCCTTACATGCCTCCATCGCACGGTAGAAGGCTCCGCGGAGGCCGGACTCTTCCAGCTCGCGCAGAGCCGCCGCCGTGGTACCGCCCGGGCTTGTGACCTTGGTGCGCAGAACAGACGGTGTATCCCCGCCCTCGGCGAAGTTCTGGGACATCATGGTGGCCGCGCCCTGCACGTTAGCGATAGCCAGCTGCTCCGCCAGCGGGCGTGCCAGCCCCAGCTGCACTGCCGATTCGATCATGGCTTCCACAACCAGGAAGATATAGGCCGGACCCGATCCGGACACAGCCGTCACCGCATCCAGATCCTTTTCCTTGACGATGACAGCCTCGCCGACCTTGGACATGATGTCCTGCACCGTCTTCAGCTGACCCTCTTCGGCAAAGCGACCGCCCGCGATACCGATGGCGCCCTGACCGACCAGCATTGGGGTATTCGGCATTGTGCGCACCACGGTGGTACCGGCCGGCAAAGTGGATTCCATAGTGCCGATGGTGACGCCCGCAGCCAGGGAAACCACGATCGTGTCCTGCGAGTTGCTATCCAGCACCTCCGCTACCTCGTCCAAAACAATGGGGACGATGTTGGGCTTCACACAGATGAAGAGGATATCGGTACCTTCAGCAGCCTCGCGCCCCTCGTGGGCGGTGACCATGCCGTACTTATCCTTCAGCTCGTCGAGTCGCTCCTGCGACGGATCCGCAACGATGATTTTCTTAGCGTCTGCGGCATCCTTCGTATCCGCAACGATTCCGGCCAGCAGGGCCTCGCCGATATTTCCTCCGCCAATAATTCCAATTTGAGTCATATAACCCAGCGTGCCAGGATTGGCGGCTTCCTGCTACCTCCCCGCTGGCTCCCCCATGCCAGCGAACATATTGGGCTTCTATAGCCCCTGAACCAAACGCGGCCCGATCGTGAGCACGAGTCCAACGACGGCTGCGAGGATCATCAGCAGCTTGTCGCGGTGGCGTAGCAGTGCGTGTACCAAGCCGACGAGCAGCAGCGTCACGGCGATTGCCAGTACCAGTGCCAAGATCGTCGGCGCCTTGGCCCATACCAGGCTGAATCCGAAGAACACGCCCACGCCCACAGCGATAGCAAGGATCGCCTGCAAGATCATCATTGGCCAGGAAATCGTGTCGTCTTCGTATTCGACGACTTCGCCATCCTCGAGAGTGCGCTCGAGCTCCGCGAACTGCGCCCGCTCGTCACTCGACACGCCAGGCGCGGCTGCAGCTGTAACGGCCTTCTTCTCAGCGCTGTCTTTATCGCGCTTTGTGACGCCACCCTTTTCAGGGGTCTTAGCGTCAGTACCCGAAGCCACCTCAGCCGCAGCGGTGCCTGCAGCCGCGGTTCCTGCGGCCGTGCCGGCTGCTGCAGACTTGGATGGCTTGATCGGCTTGGTGACCTTGGTGGCCTTAGTAGTCTTAGCGGGCTCAGCGGGCTGAGTGGACTGAGTGGGCTCAGCGGGCTTTTCCGCTATGCGACCACGCGCAACATCTCCAAAGGTAGGCTCCGTTGCTTTACGCTCCTTTGGCGCCTCGGCAGCCTTCTTTGGGGAAGACTCAACGTTGGAAAGCTGACCAGTCTTTTCCTCCGGGCGCTCCGAAGTGCGGCTCACGGAACGCTGATCCTGCTGGAACTCTTGCTTCGGTGCTGGCTCTTGCTTCGGCGCTGGCTCTTGTTTCGGTGCTGTGGGCTTCTCAGTTACCTTCGCAGCCGTGTCTTCCGGCTTAGCTGCCTTAGCTACGTCGTCCTCAGTCTGGACTACTGGAATGGAACCCGTCAGCTCGGCAACGGACACGCCGCCCTGTTCCAAGTTGCGGTGACGACGTCGACGCCGGCCAGTGTCAGCGGAACTGCTTTCTCGCCCATTGCGGGCGAGGAGTTCGGCGACTGTCAGCTTCTCACTCATCCATTGATCCCATCACTTGACCACCTGAATAACAGAGGCACGAGGCATTCGCCTACGTTCTGCCCTCAAGTGTCACTTTAAACATATGTCTTCAAACAGAGTACTGTACTCCCCTGCACCTGGCTTGGAGCAACTGGCGCTTGTCGCCCCACTTATAAGAAATCCAGTTCTGGGCCGACCACACCACACGATAACTAACCGGCAGGTTACTGTCATAGGGCATTCTTTCGGTGGACTGTTAGTGCACCCAGCTTTCCTAAGGTTAGAGGAACCCGACTGGTGCGGTGCCTTACTCATTGAGCCATCGCACCTATATGAAGCTGCAAGAAGTTCAAAACGGTGTTGTTGCAAAGTTGGGCGGAGAGCAGCGAAGACTCAGTTTCTCATTCCCTGATGGCCGCTGCGTGTGGGCGTTGTTAGGCCGTCTCGAAGACCCGGTTGACGATCACCGCGTCCGGGTTCGGTTGCCCGTAGGCAAACATCGCGCCTTGCCCTTTCCGCAATGAGTGCATCACCTCCACAGCGCTACATGGAGACGAGAACGCCGTTGGGATGCGAAAGTAGCTACGTCTGTTTGATGGTCCAGGAGATCGACGGGCCTGCCGATTGGAGATGTGATCTGATCAGATCAGCAGATCAGACACAATCTACTGTTTCAGTTGCATGGGGCGGTCGAAGAGGTTGTCTTCTGCCTCGTGCTTGTGTTGCGAGGGTGAGTGTGGCGAGAACGGCGAAGGCTGCTCCGATCCACATGGCTGCGGAGGGATCGTCACCGGCTCGGCCGATGGCGAGCGCGCCGATTGCTGATCCCAGGGCGACGCCCATGGTAATGAGGGAGGTGTGCACCGTGCTGACCATGTTCCCGGTTCCTCCGATTTCGGCGACGCGGGCGACCATGGCGGGGTTCATCGGCACTCCGGCGACGCCCACGATGAGCACCATGGCCAGCACGAGCGGCTGTGCGTTGCTGAAGGCTCCAAGGAGCGCGAGTGAGATGAATAGCAGTGTGTGCCCGATGCGCAGGATGCCGATGGCGTGCTGGTCGGCGAACTTGCCGACGATGAGGTTGCCGATGAAGGACACGATCCCGTAGGCGAGCAGGATCAGAGTCGTCGTATTCGTCGCGAAGCCGGCGTTCTGTTCCAGCAGCGGGGTGAAGTAGGAGAAGCCGGCAAAGGCTGCGCCGATGGTCAGCAGGCTGACCAGGTATCTGGACCAGAGTTTCGGCGAGCGCAGCTTGCGCAGGTCCTGTGCGGCGGCTTCCTGGGTGGCGGCTTCACGGGCGGGCAGGGTGAGCAGGCTGATGAGGAACACGGCGAAGGCCGCGATGCCTAGGATGTAGAAGCTGGACTGCCAGCCCCAGCGGGCCGCGAGGAAGTGCGACAGCGGCAGGCCGATGACGGTTCCGACCATGATGCCGCCGAGCACGATGGACACTGCTTCGCCGATCTTCTCCGGACTCGGGGCCAGTCGGGCGCTGTAGGACACGGCGATGCCATAGGCGGCGCCGGAGAGGCATCCGGTCAGGACGCGAAGCAGTGCCAGCCACCAGAACTCGTGGATCAGCGGGACCAGGACCTCCAGCGCGGCATAGGTTCCGATGACGATCAACAGCGAGGCTTTGGGTGGGCGATGCCGCAGGAGGTACACCAGCAGCGGGCCTCCGAGCGCCATGCCGAGCGCGTACAAAGTGACCACCGTCCCGACCTGGCCGGTCGAGACGCCCAGGTCTGCGACGATCTGCGGCATCATCCCCGCGGTCTGGAACTCGCTCATGACCACCACCATGATCGTGAGCATCAGTACGTACAGGTATTTCTTCATTGCCCGGTCTCCAATGTGGATTCTCTAGTACAAAATAAAGGTGCAGGTGAGCCCGACAGCTCACGGATTTCTCAGTAGTGGCGTATCAAGGTGTCAGGGCACTGAGGCCGAGTGCGACGATCCGCCGCAGTTCCTCGGGTGCGGAGCCGGCCTGTGCCATGACGCGAATCCCTGAGATCAGGGTGACGACCAGCAGTGCGGTGTCCCGAGCGTCCAGGTCCGGCCGGAGGCTGCCGTCGAACCTGCCGGCCCTGACGGCGTGCTCCAGCATCGCGAGCTGGCGTCCCAGTGCACGGTCGAGGATGCGGGCGACGCGCGGGTCCTGACTGCCGCGGTCCGGCGTCATGCGTGTCGTCACGACCATGCACCCGGCCGCGTGCCCTTCAGTGGACGCCTCGTACTCCTCGGCGATCATGAGATTCAGAACGCCGCTCACGCGTGCGAAGCCATCCAGTTCGGCATCGGCGAGCACCGCCTCCTGACTCTCACCAGTGACCTCGACATAGCGCTCCAGTGCTCGAACGAACAGCTCATCCTTGGAGTCGAAGGCGTTGTACAGGCTGCTCCGCCGCACCCCGGCCGCCGCGCACAACTGCTCAGTCGACGTGTCCGCGAATCCACGCACCCTGAACTGCGCGGCCGCGGCATCCAGCACCGTCGCCTCGTCAAACGTTCGTGGTCTACCCATGTCCGCGATGCTAGCAGATAATGGACTATGGAGTACAAAACAAACACAGGCCGCGACCGACGCAGCGTCGACTGGTGCAGCCGTTGTTGAATGGGCTGCCCGCATGACGCGCACCTGGCTCGTATAGGTGCTGTGGCAAAGTTGGGGGGAGAGCAGCGAAGACTCAGTTTCTCATTCCCTGATGGCCGCTGCGTGTGGGCGTTGTTAGGCCGTCTCGAAGACCCGGTTGACGATCACCGCGTCCGGGTTCGGTTGCCCGTAGGCAAACATCGCGCCTTGCCCTTTCCGCAATGAGTGCATCACCTCCATCCCTTTCAACGTCCGATATGCAGATGTCCGGTTCTTAAACGCGCCTTTCGGCCCGAGGATCCGCTTCAGCCGACCATGGTCGCCTTCCAGGATGTTGTTGAGGTATTTCACCTGCCGGTGTTGCACTGTTGGCGGGCAGATTCCCTCTGACTTCAACTCGGCGATTGCCCTGGCTAGGGAGGGTGCTTTATCGGTGTTGATCACTCTGGGATACCCGGCTGACGCATTGGATTTGAGGGCCTTGGTCAGGAAACGCTTCGCTGCGGCCACGTTTCGCTTCGGGGAGAGGTAAAAGTCCAGGGTCTGGCCACCGGCGGTGATCGCCCGATAGAGGTAGCACCACCTGCCGCCGACCCGGATATAGGTCTCATCCACCCGCCAGGAACTAGCCTGCCAGTCAGGTACCTGCCGATACCACCGTGTTTGCTTGTCCAGCTCAGGCGCGCATTTCTGAACCCAGCGGTAGATCCTGGTGTGATCGACCGGCACGCCCCGCTGAAGTCATCAATTCCTCCAGATCGCGGTAGCTCACCCCGTAGCGGCAGTACCACCGCACTCCCCATAGAATGATGTCACGGGGGAAATAACGACCGGAGAATACACCCATTGCTGTGATTAGTTCACGTCGCTCTTCCTACTGCCCCAACTTTGCAACAACACCGCAATCACTCACTCCTAGGGGAGAATGCCCCTTCAGCCAACACGAAGGTAGATTCACTGAGGTATCGTATACAGGCACAAGTGAGGTTCGGGCTACGTTACAATTTTCTCAGTTTATTAAAGATGAGCGAGGCTCCCTCGTCCATCGACCAACGTGGATACTTTAGAAAGTCATCTCCGAATTACCGAACCATTTTTGGAAAGTATATAGATGTTAGACTTTTTCAGATATAATAAAATTGGAGAACCCACTTGGGATTTCCTGTCAGATGTTAATATTTTATATCCAGAATACTTTCCATACGACATCGAAAATGCCGAATTTTTGGCGACTCTAGCACGCGACTACCAATACTGTATTGAAGTGCGCGGGGAATTGACCCATCCTTCTTTCATTAAAAATGATGCCCCGCTTCCAACTTGGACACAACTAGGAAGACGTTTGGGAAGACCCCTTCTTCCCTTTCGTGATTTCAGGCAGGCTTTCGGAAAAATGAGTGATGAGACATTTCAGTCTCAAATATTAACAAATGTAGATTTCCCCTTTAATACCAGCCTACAGCTATTTTGGTATTCACTACGTGCAGAATTAGGACCACCCCAGTATTGCTATTACCTCTGGGAGGGACTCGATATGCCCCCATACGAAGAACATACACTAAATGGACACTCTATTTTAACAGGATCATTTACTGGTGAAGTTAAAGACGCGGGCTTCGACGGCACAATATTTGCTACAGCGGCTTGGCACTCCAACAAATGGCTGATATTTCTCGCACAATGCGGGACCCGCGTGATTACCCTAGTTAACAATGATGACATTTGTGATAAAATAATGCTCAACCAAGATATAGAGACCACTCTTGTCTGGGGTGAATAGCATTCTTATAGAGCGCTTCATACCTACCAAGTGTGTTTCACATTCCTTTATTAAGTAGGCTAGATTTCCTAAACGTTGAGAGCAGGCGCCTTAGATATTCTAAACAGAAAGACGTTATAGAAGGAACTAATCAGCTAATCCATAGCTGCTTTAAAATATGCATACAGCGTTGTTCTCCCCACTTTTAGACGCCGCGCAATTTCTGCTTTCGGCACGCTATCATCCACCCATTCGCGTGCCTGAGCCCACTTGCTCATTAGTGAGCGCTCGTACGCGACCTTTGTACACCCCACGCTCTTTCGCCCGGGCGATCCCTTCGGCCTGACGTCCTCGAATGATGGAGCTGTACTGACCGGAGACGTTGATCGATGCGGACCCCACTCGAAGGTGCTCCCAAGCATCTCTTTCTCTCGTATGATCAGAGCCCCCGACAGGCCTTGAGAGATCCATTCAACAAGCTGTCCTAACACCTACGGGACAGTCAGATAGAATCGACCCATGTCGAGCAACACGCGCCTTCTTGAGTTGCTGACCTTGTTGCACTCGGGACGATTGTGGCCCGCGGCTGAACTGGCTGAACGCTTGGAGATTAGCCCACGCACACTACGCCGTGACGTGTCCACTCTGCAGGAGCTCGGCTATCCGATTAGCGCGAGCCGAGGAACCGGTGGGGGCTACGCCTTAACGGGTAAGTCCGCGTTGCCTCCGTTAATGCTTTCTGAGGACGAGGCGGTGGTCGTTGTGCTCGGACTGACCTACGCAACCGCCAAGGCAGCCGACTCCGACATCGATGCGACGGTGAGTGCGCTGGTGAAGCTCATGGAGGTCCTTCCACCAAAGGTACGTCGTCAGGTTGAGGCCCTACGGAGCATTACTATCTCCTCGCCGCCCGGCAAACGACGTCCCATCAGTGAGGTGCGAGTCATCACTACCGTCGCCACTGCTTCCCGCCGCAGCGAAAGAATATTGATTGCTTACAGCACAGCAGGTGGAGCGAAGTCTACCCGCGAAGTCGAACCGCACGACCTCGTCTCGCGGGAGGGTCTTCTATACCTTGTCGCCTTTGACCTACTGAGGCAGGACTGGCGACTATTCCGCGTGGATCGCATCACCGAGGCACAACCGACTGGGGATGCCTTCGCCCAACGGCAACTCCCGAGCGGCGATGCTTCGACGTTCTTGTCCGAGGGCCTGACCGCCGCGCGGTCGCTCCACCTGGTGCGCGCCACCGTCCAAGCGAATGCTGCGCGAGCGGAAGAGGTTCTTGGTGAGTATGCCAGTATCGAGCCGACCGGCCCGGGGTCCTGCAACGTCACGATCGCCGCAGATCAGCTTGATTGGGTCGCCTTCGGCCTCACCAGCATCGGTGCACCATTCAAGGTTCACGAGCCCAAAGAGGCCAGGCATCATTTACAGGCCTGGGGCAAGCGACTAATTGAGGCGACTATGCCCTAAACTGACTGATCGTTGGACTTGTGGCCAACCTGTGTCCACAAGGGCTGATTAAGTTGTAGACATGAACACAACGACACAGATTTCACCGTTCACTCTCCACATTGACGAAACCGAACTCACCGACTTGCAGCAGCGACTTGAGTCCGTGCGCTGGCCCGACCGAGGCCCCACCGATGACTGGGCTGACGGACTTCCTCTTGACTACGCCAAGGAGCTCACCGCCTACTGGAAGGACGGTTTCGACTGGCGCGCCCAGGAGGCCCGCATCAATGCCGTGCCGCAATTCACGACTCCAATCGACGGACACGACATTCACTTCTTCCACCAACTCTCGCAACAACCTGAAGCCAAGCCCTTACTCCTCGTGCATGGCTGGCCTAGCACACCAGTAGACTTCCTCGACATGCTGCCTCAGCTCACGGATCCCGGAGAAGATCAACAGGCCTTTCACGTCGTGATCCCCACCATTCCAGGGTTCGGGATCTCCGGCCCCGCGAACGGTTGGACCGTAAGCCGCGTCGCTGACGCCTTCGCCACCCTGATGCACCGGCTCGGATACGACCGGTTCCTCGCGCACGGCTACGACACGGGATCCGGAATCGTTCGCAATTTGGGAATCCAACATCCTGAAGCGGTCGCAGGCATTCACACCACAGGGATGCTGGGTGGCGAGGGCCTTACCCGCGACACCGCTGACATGTCTAATCCGGCCGAAGCGGAGGCTGTCGCGCGCGGCATCCGATATCAGTACGACCTGAGCGCCTACGCCATACTTCAGTCCACCCGCCCACAATCACTGGCCTACGCACTGACCGACTCGCCCATCGGACAGATGTCCTGGATGGTCGAGCGCTTCCACGACTGGACCAGCACCGAGGAGAACCCTGACGCACTTCTCGGACGCGACCAGATGCTCACCGCAGTGTCGATCTACTGGTTCTTCCGCACGGCGGGATCGGCCGCTCGCTACTACAAGTACGGACGCCCCGACTGGACCGCTCCTCTTTCCAAGTCCGACGTCCCTACAGCCATCTTGGTCATGCCCAACGACATCAGTCGACCAGTGCGCCGCATCGCGGAGAATACTGACGAGATCGTGCACTGGACCGAAGCCGCTAAGGGTGGGCACTTCGCTGCCTGGGAGCAGCCAGACCTCGTCGCAACTGACATTCGCTGCGCTATCGGGCACCTGTCCTGACCCACATTCCTGTCGTGCCTTCTTTGCCGTGTTGTGTTGGTCGATCGGCTGGTTCGGCCTCTTAGTGTTCGGCTACCTGTTCGGCATCGTCGCTGAACAGTTCGCCGACGATGTAGACGACCCGCCAGCCGTAACAGATAGCCCACACGCCCCGCAGCCAACCACACCACCGCAAACACCCCCGGCTGCATACTGAATAAACAGCTACAGCTCCCCTGTGAGGTCGAACAGACTGAAACTGGGATCACCCATGTAACTAGAGAAACAACACGCCCCATCGCTACCGGCTCTAGAGGAATACAAACCATGACTACCGACAACCGCACCGAAGATCAGAAGGTCGCTGCCGTCCGCGCCTCCATGACGATGGCCGGACACACGATCAGCCTCGAGCAGGAAGCGCGCCTACGCCGCGTTCTCCGAGGGGAGATCACTGGCGACGAGGCAGCGCTGGAAGTGATTGAATCCTACGGTTACGGCGACAGCGAACGCGCCGAAGTCCTCCGCCAACGCATCGCCAAAGCGAAAGACGCACAGTAATGACATGCGAGCCCCATAGCCTCTGAGAGGAATCAGTTTTCACTTTGCGCAGGTCAGACTGCGCAGATTTACCCTCGGTCAAGGCCGCCCACAAAGCTAAGCGTGTGACATCACAAAATCACCACGGCTGGAGCAGTGTCGTAAAAGCATACCCTTTATGAAAGCCATTCAACAATCGCGCCGATTAGAGATTCACATTCATAGTCTTTGCTTTCTCTACCTCCCCGAACAGGCAAGGTACTGACCGCAGGACTCCACACGGACTAGCGGTCATGCGACGTTACGTGCACCATTCAATAAATGACTAGACCTCCATACCTTCGGGTATGGCCGCCTTGCGGAAAGTTCTTTCATGGAACACCAAGCACTCCAAGGAAGCGTTGGACTGTACCACCCCACAAGACATAGACACCGAGCACTATCTCATCGACCCCATCAGCACAGCTGACACAACCGGATCGAAACTAGACCCAGGATCCTTCACTTGCGTTCGTGATTGGACCTAGCACTAGGACAACAAATTCTATTGAAAGTACTGATCACGCCAAGATCCCCGAGCTTTGGGAAACCGCAATGACGGACCAAGACTTAGCAGCGGTACCTACTCGGGCAGACGACTGTTTCTATGCGGTGTTATGGAAGTACGAATCGGATGAAACTGGAGCATATAACCAAGTCGTTGGCGTAAGCGTAAACAAACCTGAACCATACCAAGAGAACGAGAAGTGGCAAGTGGTTCCGATCCCTTCTGAGCAAAGGAAGGTTTTTGACGCCAGTGGCCAGCAACCAGAATCGTTAATTGCGACATGGGAGAAAATATGGGAGCTATCTGCATCAGGTGATTTGCCTCGGGCGTTTTCTACTGATGTAGTAGTTCACCGTGGAGCCACAATTGAGATATGGATCAGTGTTACCGGTTAACTGAAGTACCCCAAGTTTTGTTCCGTTAGAGCAGACGGGAAAATCTGGGGCAGCTCAGACAGGTCCCACATAGGTTATGTTTGTACTCACAGCACTCACAGCCCCTGTAAGCCTTAGCAACCGTTCACCTCTCACGACTGAAACAAGCTGTATATAGCTAAAGTGCAACGTACTAATTGAAGTTTCTCGCACAGGTTTCCACATAGTTCGCCGTTGTCATTACGTTGGCAAACTCGCCATGAAGATTTGCAGCAGTGGCACGCATGATCTCATCTGCGGATACAGTTTTTCCTTCATGATCAGTGCGCGGGAAACAAGCAGTGGCATCTAGAATGAATGACACGTCGAATCCCAGATTTCCGGCCATGCGTGCGGTAGTTTCACAGCAGTGGTTGGTAGTGATGCCGCAAATTACGAGCTTGTTGATCCCCCGTTTGTGCAACCACTCTTCCAAGGACGGGGTACCGTAAAACGCCGAATTTACGTTCTTGGTGACTAACAAGTCGAAGTTTTGCGGCACGCAATCTTTGAATGAATGTTTTGCGGAACTTGGATGTAGTGGCGACCCTGGGTGATCGGAATCATGGCGCACAACCACGATCGGCCAACCCCTATCCTGCCAAGTACTCACCAGACGGGAAATATTGCTTTCACAGCCCGGATTGTTACGCTTTCCCCAATATGTTTGATCATCAAAGGCATATTGAACATCGATCACGATCAGTGCAGCAGGGTTCATAGACTTCCTTTTTAACAACAACTAGCTTGATTACTTCGAGGTTCGAGCACTATCGGTAGTCAACCTCAGACATTCTTCCTAGGGGTAGGCCATATCTAGTAATAGCCTTTGTTATCGTTTCGTCAGATTCATTGAGACGACTGTGGCACTGAGTGCTGTCATACCTAAGCAATTAACCCAAAATTCTCGCCCGAGGAAGTTTGCTCTGATGTGAGCAATGATGGCGAAGATGAAGTAGCCCAAAACCCCTACCGACACGGTTGCCGTCATCGAGTTGTTCTTGCTCACTGTTCCTGTAACTAAACCTGTCGCTGCGAGCGACTTGATTCCAATGAGCGCCCACCACCAGTCTTTGGGAAAGTTCACACCGTTGAGGCATCGGCTGATGAATTTCGGAGGCTTAATCGACATTAACGCATCCCCGGCAAGAACCGAGGCCAGCAGATAATTTCCACGGGTTGCTAAAGAGTTCATTGAAGCACCTTCTTAGACAATAGATAACGCGCGGTATCGCTCCTTCAACAATTTTAGTGCGCTGTCCCGAATTTTACCTCTCAGCGTTTACCCTGTTGTCATCTTTCCTGTGGTGTGCGCCCCTAAATGCAGCCTCACGTTCTATCGGAATCCTGTAGATCAAGAACAGATCATGCCAAACACGAAGAACCCATCCGTGCTCCATGAGTCTTCCTAAGGAAGTCGAGCTAGCACTGAAATATGAGGTCGCCTACCTTCGGAATCACGAGTATCGACGGAGATCACTTGAAAACCCGCAGACTCCAAATAGGTAACCAATCCCGCTTCCGACCAGTAGAAGGCCTCTGTGATCGCATGGCTAAACGAAACGCCCTGCTGCCCTAGGAACGCCCCGATAAGGAGAGTTCCTTTCGGTTTGAGGACCCTAGAAAACTCTCTTAAAGCTGCGCGGCGTTCTTTTGGTGTCATATGGATGAGTGAATACCAAGCAAGGATCCCGTCGAATCTAGAAGATTCGAACGGCATATCCAAAAGGTTACCTGTCTCGAAGGTGGCTAGAGGAAATCGCTGGCGTGCCGAGTCAACAAATTCTGGAACTATATCGAGACCCGTGACGTCACAGCCCAAACTACGCAGGAGTTCAGTCCAATGACCTGGCCCTGAACCAGCATCAAGCAAAGGACCATGAATATTCATCCCCCAATCAGTTATAAGGTTAACGTCTAGTGGATCCATGCTGTCGACATCACCTAGCGCCGCAACGTATTCGAAAGCACGCTCTGCATATGACTGCCGCACCCGCACTTTATCTCCCATCATTTCTTGTTGGCTGGTATTCAACGGAGACCTAGTAGACAACGCTGCGACTGGGTAAATCAGCGACAACAAAGAGCTCCAATGGTAAAAATCTATCGTGACCCATAGCGATCAAGCAGAAAGAATAGTCAGTCAACAACGCATGACCATAAAAATAGGTCTCATAGATCCAGGGTTGCCAGCGAGCTGCTAATTACTCCAACATACAAACTGTCACATGCCGTAAGAAGGTTTTCTGCATATGTGCCATGAACTGGACTGCTTGCGCTCAACTTCATGGTGGTCGGAGAGAAAGTAATCCATATTTCGATGACTCTGGTTGTGTCAGGCACCGCGTGGGGTACCGGCCTCACGGGATGTTTACTGCACACGATAGTCATCTAGAGGCTGCGAAACGCACACAGACGACAGGATGCAACAGACAAACTAGGAATTAAACCTAGAACGCTTCAAGCTTCATGAGGCGTATATTTGCCGAGTCCGCGCGGGTGTCGGCGTAGACGGGGTCTATCAACCAGGTTAAGGATTGTTAGTTCGTCTGCGAACTATGGTCGAGCTGCCGGAAGATCACTCCTTCGCGCAGCGCCCACGGACACATGTGCAGCACATCGATATCTAGCTTGCGCATCGTCGCTTCCGCCACAAGTGCACCGGCAACCACCTGGTGAGAGCGCTCGGCGCTTACTCCCTCCAGCTCCGCGCGATCGGCGGCAGTCATGCGGGAAATAAAGGCAATCAACTGACGCAGACCAGCCTGAGTCAGCGTGCGCTTGACCCGCGGGCCTGCAGAAGAAGGCGCTGCACCTGTGAGTCGCGCCAACATTCTGAAGGTCTTAGACGTACCCACCGCCAAGTCAATATCACCGGAATCCAACAGCTTCTCCACCGGATCATTCAGCTCTTCATCGATGAATTCCTTCAGCGCAGCGATCTTCTTTTTCGACGGCGGATCAGTATCGAACCACTCACGAGTCAACCGCCCAGCGCCCAGGTTCACGCTGCAGGCGACATCCGGATCCTCGTTCATTCCGATAGACATTTCCAGCGATCCACCGCCAATATCCAGATCGCAAATCCGTCCCGCCGACCAGCCGTACCAACGTCGCACCGCCAGGAACGTCAGCCTCGCTTCATCATCCCCCGAAAGAATCCGCAGGCGCACCCCGGTTTCCTTCTCCACTTTGTCCAACACCTTGTCGGAGTTTTCCGCTGAACGGATTGCGGAGGTGGCAAAAGGCAGCATTTCCTCACAGCGGAACTGCTCGGACATCTCCTTCGCCAATGCCACACCGTTGAGGAGCTTTTCCTGCCCTTTGTGGTTAATGGCTCCCTTGTCATCCAGGTACTCCACCAAGCGCATGGGTGTTTTCCAATTGCTCATGGGGGTCGGCGGTCCGCCGCGCTGTGCATCGACGACCACCAGATGAACTGTATTGCTACCTACGTCAAGCACACCTAATCGCACGCCTCCCAGCCTAATGCGTCTACGGTGGAACTCGTGAATGAAACGTCTATGGAAAGCGAATCTGCAACCCCCTCGACGGTCCAGCCAGAAGGCCTCAACAACGATCTGGCTACCGGCTACCCGGAGGGAACCCCTGCCGATCTTTCCATCCGAGCCGGCCGCGAAATGCCCGCTGACCACGCACGCGAATGGCTGGAATTCATCGACCCCGCCGATTCAGAACACATTATTCAGGTAGATCTCACCTGGTTGCTGTCCACGTACCGTTGCCGGTTTGGCACCGAAGCGTGTTTAGGTATTGACGCCGAGAATCCGGACGTCGGCTGCTGCACTCACGGAGCATTTCTCACGGATGAAGACGACCGTGCGACCCTGCGAAATGTCGCGGAAAAGCTCACCGCGGAAGATTGGCAGAACCGTCCCGCTGAAATGGAAGAATGGGAGGCGACTGGGCGTCATAAAAAACACAGCGACTACAGCAGCGACGACGAGAACACAGACGAAATCGAGCCATGGCTCGAATGGGACGAGCTTGAAAACGACGAGGGCGAGATGGAACCCGCCCTCAAGACGGTAACCACGAACGGTGCGTGCATTTTCGCTAACCGCGAGGGCTTCCCGGCAGGTCAAGGGTGCGCATTGCATGCCTGGGCGCTGCGCAACGACGTGGAACTGACTGCGGCAAAGCCCGAGGTGTGCTGGCAGGTGCCACTGCGGCGACTCGAGGACTGGGAAACGCGGCCCGACGGGGTGGAGATGCTGCGTACGACCGTCACTGAATACAACCGGCGCGGGTGGGGCGACGGCGGCGAGGACTTCGATTGGTACTGCTCCTCGGATCCGAACTGCCACGCGGGCAGCGAGGCTCTATGGCGCACCGGACGCGAGGAGCTGACAGAGCTCATCGGTGCAGAAGCCTATGAAGTCGTCGCGGCTCACTGCGCGGAACGTGAGAAGCTGGCGCGGATCTCACCGAGCGGGTTCCCACTGCTATCGATCCACCCAGCGACGGCGGAGGCACGGCGGCGCGGGCTCTAGGCCTCGAACTTGTAGCCCAAGCCGCGGACGGTCACCAGAATCTCTGGGCGCGAGGGGTTGCGCTCGATCTTGGAACGCAACCGCTTGATGTGGACATCCAAGGTCTTGGTGTCGCCGACATAATCGGCGCCCCAGACACGATCGATCAGCTGGCCACGGGTGAGCACGCGCCCGCTGTTGCGCATGAGGTATTCGAGCAGGTCGAATTCCTTGAGCGGCATCGGAACCTTCTGGCCGTCAACGGTGACGATGTGGCGCTCAACGTCCATCATCACGCGATCTTCCTGCAGTACTAGACCATCCTCAGCTGGAGTCTCAACCTCGATTTCGCCACCGCGGCGCAGCACCGCGCGGATGCGGGCGATCAGCTCGCGGGCGAAATAAGGTTTGGTCACATAGTCATCGGCGCCGAGTTCCAAGCCAACGACCTTGTCGATTTCGCTGTCGCGAGCGGTGACCATAATTACCGGAACACTGGAGGTCTGGCGCAGCTGTCGGCAGACTTCCGTGCCGGACATGCCGGGCAGCATTAAATCCAAAAGGATGATGTCGATGTCCTCAGCTGCGAAGGTGTCTAACGCAGTCGGGCCATCCGGGGCCATGAAGACTTCGAAACCTTCTTTCTTCAGAAGGAACGCTAGGGGTTCCGCCAAAGACTCTTCGTCTTCGACAATCAAAACGCTCGTCACAGCTGCCGAATACCTTTCAAAAGAATATTTTCAAGCTACCGCCCCCTATGCTAACGTCCGCGCAGGATTTAGGCTGTAGCAACCCCAAATACACGTAATTCATCGGGGAATTACCTGACGATAACCGGGCGGCTACCCTTCACGGCCGCGTTCTTCATCCCCCGTGGCCTTCTTGTTACTTGTAACTTCTGTATTCCCTGCAGCCTTCGCATCGTCCAGCCGCCGCTTATCGGGAATCACCGGAATCTCACCACTGGGCAGGTTCTTCGCGTTGCCCTCCTCGAATCGCGGTAGCTCCAGCGTGAAGGTTGAGCCAGTTCCGAGGCGGGACCACAAAGACACGCTGCCCCCGTGGTTGGCCATGACGTGCTTTACGATTGCAAGCCCCAGGCCTGTGCCTCCCGTGTTGCGGGACCGTGCCTTATCCACTCGGAAGAACCGCTCAAAGACGCGCTTTTGATCATCCTGCGAAATGCCAATACCCCGATCGGTGACTCGGATAATTACCATGTCGTTTTGCACGTCGCGGGAGATGGAAACGGGTGATCCTTCGGGCGAGTAGTTGATTGCGTTGGTCAGCAAGTTGGAGACACTGGTAACCAAGAGTCCCTTATCACCCTTCACCATCACGCCGGACCGCGAATCCTTCACGATCTCGATGTTTCGCGCCTCCGCTGCGAGTCGGCAGCGATCGATCGCATCTTCAATGACCTTATCGATGCTCAAGACCTCCAGATCCGGCAGCGATTCGGCACCCTGCAACTTAGACAAGCTGATCAGCTCGGTGATCATCTGATTCATGCGGCGTACCTCAACGATCAATTTCGAGCCGAAGTACTCAACCGCTTCCTCATCGTCACGCACCGACATAAGAGTCTCCACCAGCAAAGAGATAGCGCCCACCGGGGTTTTCAACTCATGGGAGACATTGGCCACGAAATCGCGGCGCGCGGATTCCATGCGCACTGTTTCAGAGTCATCGGCGGCGTACACCACCGCAAAACGATCATCCGCTAACGAGAGCAGCTGTACCTGACCGGCTACCGCAATAACGGGACGATTGCTGCGGCGTGGTGGTGGCAAAAAGTTCAACTGCCGCGGCTCCTGGTCGGCAAAGACTCGCTCCACCATCTTCCACGCCTCGGCATTGAGGTTTCGCTCATGCACCAGCCCGAGCTCGTGGGCTCGGGGATTCGACAGCACCACATTGCGCTTACGGTCCACCACCGCCACTGCATCGGGCGCGGATTGAATGGTGAAGTGGAGGACCTGGGCGACGGTAGAAACACGGTTGCCCTCGAGTTCCTTTTGGGTGCGGGTATTGCGTTGAGCCTGCACTCGTTTGCGGTATACCCACATGCCGAATGCGCCGAGGCATACGCCAAAAACCAGCCCCAAAAGAACCCCGAGGGCAAGCCCAGAGGTAAGGAAATCCAAGACTATTACTTAGCCTGACCCTGTGCGGCGACGGCGGCAGCGCCAGCTGCTGCTGCCTCCGGATCCAGGTAGTCGCCACCCTTGTTGAGAACCTGACCATTCGCGTCAATGCGGTACACCAGCGGAATGCCGGTCGGGATATTCAGGGCCGCAATGTCCTCATCGGAGATGTTGTCCAGGTGCTTAACCAGCGCGCGCAGAGAGTTACCGTGTGCGGCCACCAGTACGGTCTCGCCGTTCTTCACCCGTGGCTCAATCTCTTCCTGGTAGTAGGGGATGAAGCGCTTGACGACATCCAGCAGGCACTCCGTGGCCGGAACCTCTGGCAGGTCGGCGTAACGCGGATCGTTGGTCTGTGCGTACTCGTTGTCAGCGTCGATAGCTGGTGGCGGGGTGTCGTAAGAACGGCGCCATGCCATGAACTGATCTTCGCCGTACTTGTCTTTAGTCTCAGCCTTGTTCAGACCCTGCAGTGCGCCGTAGTGGCGCTCGTTCAGGCGCCAGTCGCGAACAACGGGGATCCAGTGACGATCCGCCGCGTCGAGGGCGATGTTTGCGGTGGTAATAGCGCGACGCAGCAGGGAGGTGTACAGAATGGACGGAGCCAGGCCGGCTTCCTTGATCAACTCGCCGCCGCGAACCGCCTCTTCGCGCCCCTTTTCGGTCAGCGCTACATCCACCCAGCCGGTGAACTGGTTGGAGGCGTTCCATTCACTCTGGCCGTGACGCAGCAGAATCAGATTTCCGTGGGAATTATTTTGCTCGCTCATACTCTCAATTCTGCCATGCTGCGCGCCTGCGCGCCCCGGATACGGCGGTACCGTGGCTATTCTCCCGATTCTGTGTCTGTTTCTTCGCCTTCGCCGTCACCGGCTAGATCCGGGACGCTCGGGCTCTTTGCTTCGGACGCCAACTTGGAGCCCGGTGGCGGAGCCAACAACTGAACCTCTTGTTCGGAGGGCTTGAGGTGTGCAAATGCAGCGAGGTTCATCGTGGGTTCGCCGCGCGACAGGCGCCATGCCCACTCGTGGCGGATGGAGGACGCAAAACCGCGTTCCAAAATGCGGTTGAAGTCCGCATCCGCCCTCTCCAGCACTTGGCCGAGGATCTGTTGAATTTCCTCACTACTTGTATTGTCCGAAAACTGGCCGACCAGATAAATGTCGTTGTTTCGATCCAGCGTGTAGTGCACTCCATAGCAGCGACGGTTGGCGTGCAGCAGAAGCTTGTAGACCTCTTCCTGGCCTTCTTCAACGGCACGGCAGACGAAAGCCTCCACGCGGAACATGCCATCCTGCGGGATGAAGATGCAATTCGTCTTCAGGCGCTTTTCCCCCGGCAGCACAACTACAACATTGCCATCGTTACCGGCCGGTCCTTCGGGGACGGTGTATTCAACTTCCGCCTCGTCCAGAAGTTCACAAATCCTTGAGCGATCCATACGCCCCAAACTACATTTCCCCTTGCCCCGGCGCAGGTAGCTTCAGTCTTTATCCAAGGAAGTTACTCCCCGCGCTGGGAAAGCGCGCTCCACTTCCACCAGAACCAAGCAGCAAAAGCACTTAGCAGAACGGGTACCCAGGTCATTGCATAGTCATGTGTCATGGCAGCAACGACCAATGTAAGCAATGCGATGATCGACATGACCACCGCTTTGAGTTGTTCAATTTTCAGGCGATCCATTACCGAAAAACTCCTGATTCAAGGTTTCCAACTACCTCTCCACGGTAACAACAAAACCATTATCTCAGCAAGACTAAAAACTGCGAATTTTCCTTAAGAAAAGGTAAAGCAATAATGTTATTGAAACTACTACCTGAACGATACGCACCACAGTAATTGCGGGTAGATCTGCATGGAACGCAAGATACGAAAAACTCACAAGACACACGCCCGCGTAGAACATCAAAATCACCCCGGCCTGCTCGCGCCGCTTTTGCAACTCCCTATACAGGTAAACGGCAGAGAAACCCCAGGTAAGAGCAACCACAGTACGGAGGATTAGTGCTCCAAGGATCACACCGCTTCGAACCCCTGGATCATCCACCCCTTCAAATGAAGAGGAGTGAGACGCAACAAAAGCATCTGCATAGCGGTGAAAGAATAGCCAACTACATAACAACGCAATAGTCGACAGTGATAATAGGATCGATACGAACCACAATCCAATGCGCGCCAAGTCGAGCGATTCCTCATTTTCCCCGTAAACATTTCCAGGCATTCTTATTTATCTCCTAGATAGCTTTGAGAAAGTGTAATGAAACTATTCTTCCAATCCTTTTATGGAGATTAGCAGTTATCCAGAGATGAGGTTTGTCTGGATGCTTGGCTTCTACCCGGCAGGCTGGCGCTCCCCACGGTGCCCCGCCGGCGGCAGCTCTTCGTACAAGTCGTACAAAGCTTCCGCAGTTGCCTGCCAGGAGAATTTCGCAGCATGACTGGGGGCATACTCCCCCATAGCGATGCGCAAGTCATCATCCATCACGAGTCTGCCCAAAGCATCCGCCCAGGCCTCCGTATCGTGCCCTTCCACCAAAAGGCCCGATTTCTCATCGTCCACTGCGATCGGCAAACCGCCCGTCCGAGTGGCCACGACCGGTGTGCCGCACGCCTGCGCCTCCAGCGCCACAAGACCGAAGGATTCGTTGTAGCTGGGCACCGCCACAATGTCGGCTGCCTGGTAAACGCCCACCAGTTCCTCGGGCGGGCGCGGCGCCAAGAAACGCACGAACCGACTAATCCCCAGCTCTTGGGCCAGCAGCTGCAGTCTTTCCAGTTCGTTGCCGCCTGCCCCAGAAGAACCACCACAAATTACCACCGCCAACTGCTGTTCCGGATGCCGGCGGCGCAGCTCCGCCACCGCCCGCAGCAGCACCTGTGGGCCTTTCAATCGCTGCAGCCGACCGACAAAACCAATCACCTTCGCTCGGAAGGGAATACCTAGATCGCGGCGCGAACGCTCAGTCGCGCGATCCGATCCAGGCGTAAACCGGTCGACATCTGCGCCAGGTGGGACGACTTTAATAGCGCACGTTGTGGCGTCGTACCCCTCAATAAGATCCTGCACCTCCTGGTCCGTGTTGACGATCAACAAGTCCGCATTGTCCACAATTTGCTGCTCGCAGATGCGGCGCGATTCCGGCTCGCGCGAATCACCATCGGCCAAGGAGTTGTTCTTCACGGCCGCTAGCGTGTGGGCGGTATGCACCCAAGGGATTTGCCACAAATCGCGCAGCAGCCATCCGACCTGACCAGACAGCCAATAATGCGAGTGGATCAAGTCGTAGGTGACCCCCTCTTCGCGACAAAAAGCCAGGATCGACCCAGTAAACGCTGCCAGCTGCGTAGGCAGCTCCTCCTTCGACAACCCCTCATAGGGACCAGCCACGCAGTTAATCACCCGCAACCCCGGCCGAACGTTAACCACTTCGCCCTGCAGTGGACGTGTTGCACGAGTAAATACATCGACGGTGACGCCCATACGTTCCAACTGCTCAGCGGTATTTTTGACGTATACGTTCATTCCGCCGGCATCCCCCGTACCAGGCTGCTCGAGGGGTGAGGTGTGCATGGAGATCATTGCGACGCGCATACCGCCCCAGCTTAGACAGATTAGGGCGGAGCTGGGGAGCGAGGTGGCGTCAATAAAATTTGCTTAATTCGGCCAAAGAAAGAGAAGAAGTTAGTTAGTCTTCCAAAGTAACGTGCATCACGTTAAAGACTGTTTCTTTAAGACCAAAGGGATCTACATGACTGACATCGAGCGCCCAGAGGGAACGGCCTGGAAGGACAAGCCCTACCTGAAGTACTACGCGGAGTGGACCCCGCACAGCCTGGAGTACACGGATGACACCATGGCTAAGCTTCTCGACCGCACCGTCGCCGAACACTCGAGCGCCGACATTTTGGATTTCTTCGGCCAAACCATGACCTACGCCGAATTCCTGAAGCAGGTAAAGAGCGTTGCCGCCGGCTTGCGCGAGCTGGGAGTTCGTTCGGGTGACCGTGTAGCGGTGGCGCTACCGAACTGCCCGCAGCACCTGCTGACAATTTTCGCCGCACACAAGCTCGGTGCCGTCGTGGCAGAACACAACCCGTTGTACACCGCACGCGAGCTGGAAGGTCCGTGCAAGGACCATGCCGCGAAGGTCGCGGTAGTTTGGGACAAGATCGCCCCGCTATTCCAGGAACTTTCGCGTACCACACCGATCGAAAAGGTCGTCAGCGTGAACATGATCGATGCCATGCCGCTAGTTAAGCGCCTGGCACTGAAACTGCCGATCAAGTCGCTGAAGGAAAAGCGTGAACAGCTGCACGCGGAGGCGCCTGGCACCATTCCTTTCTCTGAGCTGCAGAGCCCCAAGATGGGCGGCGACGGTGCCGATATTCAGAACTGCCCGGATACGAACCAGGACTCCCCTGCGTTCATCCTGTTCACCTCCGGCACAACCGGTAAGCCAAAGGGTGCACAGCTAACGCACGGCAACGTCATGTCCAATGTTGTCCAGGGGCGTTCTTGGATCAGTGGCATCGGCGAACGCGGCCAGGAGAAGTTCCTCGCCGCCCTGCCACTGTTCCACATCTACGGGCTGACGCTCACCGCTGCACTGGCTGTGTCCACCGGCGGAAAGCTTCTGCTGCTGCCGAAGCCGGAGATCCCACTGATCGTGGACCAGCTGAAGCGCGAGGTTCCCACCTACATGCCGGGTGTGCCGACCCTGTATGACAAGATTCTGACGGCCGCCAAGGAGCACAACCTCGACCTGAGCGGCATCGCCAACGCGTTGTCCGGGGCCGCTCCCCTGCCAGTACACACCACCATGGAGTGGGAGAAGCAGACTGGCGGAAAGATCGTCGAAGGTTACGGTCTGACCGAGTCCGGACCGATCCTTGTGGCGAACCCCGTCACTCCGGAGCGTCGCGCAGGTTACATTGGCGTTCCCTTCCCGGATACTGAATTGCGCGTGGCTGACCCGGAGGACTTCAGCAAGACCATGCCCGACGGCGAGGCCGGCGAGCTGCTGGCTCGCGGCCGCCAGGTGTTCAACGGGTACATCAACATCCCAGACGAGGATCAGCCTTTCCACGAGGACTGGTTCTGCACCGGAGACATGGCCGTAATGGAGCCGGATGGATTCATCAAGATCGTCTCGCGCATTAAGGAAATGATCATCACCGGCGGGTTCAACGTCTACCCAGCCGAGGTTGAAGAATTCCTCGAAGAGCACGAGCAGATCCAGAACGCCGGCGTGGTTGGTCTGCCACAGGACGACGGCTCCGAGGAAGTCGTCGCAGCGGTTGTCCTGGCGGATGGTGTCAGCGAGGCCGACTTCGACAAGGAAGCCGTGCGTGAGTGGGCTCGCGAGGGACTGACCCGCTACAAGGTGCCACGCCGCTTCTTTGTGATCGATGAGATGCCGACCGATCTGATCGGCAAAATCCGGCGCCGCGAAGTGAAGGATCTAGTTCAGACGATGCTGTAGTGGGGGCGTGAGGGCGTCGAAAAAATCACCCTAGGCGTGGCCGGTGCGCTCGCGGTGCTTGCACCCGGGCCAGCAGCATGGGCGGCGCCTCCCCTCTTCGAGCTCTTCCCGAGTTCGGCGAATACGCCGGGCTCGGGTTTCGGCTTTCTTGGCGTCCGTGACCCAACAAATAAACTCGTTGCGACCAAGCGGAGTGAGACTTTCCCACAACTCGAGGGTGCGAGCATCGGTGCGAAGGGCGGTGCCGAGATCTTCAGGCAGCGCGTGCACTACCCCGCCAGTGATACCTTCCCAGTTGAGCTGGGCGGATGCGGCCATGGTCGCCCCTTTCGCTTTCGTTTTAGAGCACTATAAAAGAAAGCTACTGCTTTTCTAGCGGGGCACCAAGCGCCGCAATGTCGCTATTTCGGGAATGTCTTAAAGAGAATTATCACCACTTAAACAAAAGCCCAGGTCAGAGCGTTGCAAAAAATTGGGCGGCTGCAAACTCAGCGACACATTCCCGTTCTAGCGACATTCAGGGGGTGGCTTGGAGCCGATTTGAGCAGCCAGCTAGTCGATACTCACGCCCACCCAGATTGGCTCCGGCTCCAGCACTACTCCGAAGGCCTCGTGTACCCCGGCGCGCACAGCCCGAGCCAATTCCACTACATCTTCGCTGGTGGCAGACCCGCGATTAGTTAGGGCAAGGGTGTGCTTAGTGGATAGAGATGCACGGTCATTACCCGGAACATGCCAGCCCTTGGCAAAGCCAGCACGCTCAATCAGCCACGCCGCCGAGAACTTGAACTGCTGCACGCCGCCAGCACCGCTACCCTTCACCGGATACAGCGGCATCGACTCCGCCTCTGCCTCGCCACATCGCTCACGCACTGCAGCCACCACCGCATCGCGAGCCTCTTCACCAGTGACAATCGGGTTCGTAAAGAACGAACCGGCCGACCACGTATCGTGGTCCGACGCGTCCAGAACCATGCCCTTCCCGGCGCGCAACTCCAGCACAGCCTGTCGCACATCAGCGGCGGGCCGGCGGATCTCCCCGGCAGCAGCCTCATCTGCATCCACCCCCAGGCGTCGAGCTAGCTCGCCGAAACGCAACGGCACACTCAACCCATCGATGGTCAGCTGGAATTCCACCGCCGTCACCACCGCCCGGGACGTGAACTTCAGGTTCGAGTACCTATATCCCAAATCCAACGCAGCTGGCTCAACCCATTCCAGCTCCCCGCTTGCCCGGTCGAACAACTGCACACGCCTCAGCACCTGAGCCACCTCTGCGCCATAAGCTCCCACATTCTGCACCGGCGTGGCTCCAACGGATCCAGGAATCCCGCTCAGGCATTCCAGTCCGCCGAACCCAGCTTCAACGGTCGCCGCAACCAGCTGATCCCACTCGATGCCCGCAAACGCGCGCACCACACCGGTTTCGCGGTCAATCACAACCTCTACCTCGGATTTAGCCTCTCCATTGGCCTCGGCACCGGCGCCCTGGTTTTCGACGCCCGCTCCCCCGTCGCCGGCACTCATCAGCACCACGATCAACTGAGATACCTCATCCCCCTCGCCGACCACGAGGTTGGATCCTCCGCCGACGACCAAGAGTGGTTGCTTGTGGGCGTCAAGAAGAGAAACAACCTGAGCAACAGCCTCAGCCGACGAGCACACTACAACTCCAGCGGGCGCGGCGCCGATGCGCAAAGTAGTCATGTCGGCGAAAGAACGGCTGGTGACGTGCACACCGGGGATGGCTGCGGAGTCGTTTACATTGCCGCGCAACCGCTCCAAAAGGTGCTGCGCGCGTTCTTCGGGCGTGATTTGTGCGAAGTTTGTCGAATCAGTCACACCACTAAAGGTAGTCTGTTGGCATGACTACTCACAGCGAGAACACTGCAACGATTAACTTCCCTATTGAAAAGGTTTACGAGGCACTCTCCTCCGCAAACTACTGGGCATACGAGGTCGAGAACATCGGCGACGAGCCAGGCGAGGTAAACTCCTTCACCCCCGAGCCGATCGAGGCCGTCCTCTTCGAACTGCTGCCGAAGTCCGCTCTGCCGGAGGCTGTGCGCGGCATGGTTTCCCAGGACCTGAAGCTCAAGCGCGTGGTCGAGTTCGGCCCGCTGGCTGACGGCACCACCACCGGTAAGGTCAACGCGGAGGTCAAGGGCGCTCCGGTTTCCTTCTCCGCTGACGTCACCCTGAACGGCTCCGGCGACTCCACCGAGCTGAAGGCCGACTGCGCCGTGGACGTGAAAATCCCGATGATGGGCGCCGTCCTGGAGCCGAAGGTTGCCGAGTGGGTAGAAGAGTTCCTGACCCGCGAGGCCGCCCTGATCCAGAAGTGGATCAGCGACAACGCTTAAGGACCGAACGCCTAAGGTTCGGGGCGTTCGCCTCAAAACCAACTCACTCTAGCTAACCCACCAAAACCGAAAGGCTCGGCTAACCCGCGTGGCTGACCACGCCCACAATCTCAAGGCCCGTTCGTGGAACACGGACGGGCCTGTTGGCGTACCTACCCGTGGCACCACCGGCTACAACCGACTACGCAAATCCGACCGTTGGCTGATAGCGCAGCCGCGGGTGCAAGCCCAACTGCGGAATGCGGTACTCCACGAACACCGCACTCCAGTGGCTGTAGACGTGGGATACGGAGCCTCCCACACCACTACTTGCGAGTGGGCTCGCTGGCTCCGTACGATCGCGCCCACTGTGGACGTTACGGGGTTGGAGATTGAGCCTTCCCGCGTGCTGCCGGACCGTGAGGGCGTGCATTTTGCCCTCGGGGGTTTCGAGCTGGCGGGGTTACAGGCCGACGTGGTGCGGGCTTTCAATGTGCTGCGGCAGTACGACGTAGACCAAGTCCAGGCTGCGTGGGACGTAATGCGCGCGAATCTGCGCCCCGGTGGGGTGATTATCGAGGGCACATGCGATGAGATCGGTCGTCGCTCATGCTGGGTTCTACTCGACGAACAGGGGCCACAATCGCTGACCCTTGCTTGGGATCCGCAGGACATAGAAACCCCGTCCGACCTTGCCGAACGCCTGCCGAAAGTCCTGATCCACCGGAATACTCCGGGGCATCGCATCTACGACGTCCTGGCCGAGCTCGACCGTTGCTGGGAGCACGCTGCCCCCTTGGCTGTCTTTGGCCCGCGGGTGCGGTGGCGCTCGGCAAAGCGGGAGTTCTTGGACTCTCTTAGCGACGCCTACCTCCCCGCGGCGCGGCTCAACCCGCGCCGCCGCCTGGCGGATAACTCAATAACTCTGCCATGGTCAGTGGTGTGCGAGTCTGTGGATTAATTGTCCGTCTCCTGACAAACACAGACGAAAGCTAAGATACGGGTTGGCACAATTTCGACGATAAGGAACACTGATACGGGTGACTAACCCACAAAACCCTTCACAGAATCCGAATCCGAACTCCGGCAACGGGGATCCAATCCCCAGCGGCGGTTTCGGCGGTTCCCACAATGACGAAAATCAGACGGCCGTCTGGAACAACAATCCGGGTAACGGCATGTCCGGAAACGCACCACAGTACGGCGGGCAACAGACTCGGCAGCCCCAGCAATACGGCGCGCAGCAGAATCAGCAGTATGGTGCCCAGCAGTATGGCGCACAGCCCTGGCAGCCGAACCAGCAGCCGCAATTCGGCCAGCCGGGTCAGGGTATGATCCAGCAGCCGAAGAAGAGGCATCTAGGGTTGAAGATCTTCATCAGCCTCCTCATCGTCATCGTCTTGCTCTTGCTGCTCGCCGAGTTCGGTGTGCGGTGGTTCATGAAGGATCAAATTAAAGCCGGTTTCAAGGAGCAGATGCAGGAATCCGGCATCTCTTCTTCTGAGGATCCCAAGGTATCCTTCGGCACCTCACCCCTCCTTTTGGGACTGGTGCAGCAAAAGATCCCTCAGATGACGGTCGACATTCCTTCTACGCTGGATATTTCCTACGAGGGGCAGGATAAATCCAAGCCGATTGTCAAGGGACAGCCTGCGGTGCACATGGAACTGCGAGACATCGAGTTTGACAGTCAGGATGCGAACAAGTCCACAGCAGGCGAACTCAAGGGTCAAACGACCATCCCCAAGGAAATGCTCCTGGCACAAGCAAATGAGAGCGCCGACGATGACAAGAGCAGTGATCCAATCAGCGGGATGATGCAGCTTACTGACGTCAAGCCGAACCCGGATAAACAAACCCTGACCTTCGAAATCACCGGTGGTTTGGCTACTTTCGAGGTCAAGCCAACTGTCCAGGACGGCAAGATGAAAATGGAGATGGACAGCTTCTCCTTGCTGGGCTTCGAACTCCCGGAGTCTTTCACTAGCCAGCTGGAATCTCAGTTGGAGGATTCCGTCCCAACTGATTTGCAGGGCGGTATGAAGTTCGAGTCCATCAATGTAACGGACGCAGGTATGGAGATTCACATGTACGGCCAGGACGTTAGCCTTAACGAGCTGGAATCAGATACCACAACCAACGGCGGAGGCACCGGCAGCGGTTCTGGTGATTCCAGCAAGAACACCGATGTCACCCGCCCTTGGAAGAACGACGGCCCGGTAGGTTCCTCCGCCCTGGCGGCCTAGCAGCCCTCCAACAGGCCTGGCTAGCTGCCCAGCACTTGCGCGGCAGCGGAAACACCCAGGCGCGTAGCCCCGGCCTCAATCATCGCCACGGCGGCCTCCCAGTCGCGGATCCCGCCAGAGGCCTTAATGCCCACCAGCCCCGCGGCGATGCGTTCTTCTTCCCCCATGCCGAATGGCGCTAGCTTCCCCAGCTTGCGCAGCTCGTCGGACATAATGCTCACAGCCTCCACGCTCGCTCCACCTGCAGGGTGGAAACCCGTGGAGGTTTTCACATAATCCGCCCCGGCCTGCACACTCGCGCGCACAGCCGTGCGCAGCTGCTCCTCATCTAGCACTGCGGACTCCAGGATTACCTTCAGCACCAACGGGTGGGGTACGGCCTCCCGCACAGTGATCAGTTCCCCGAGCAGCGCGTTTTGATCCTTCGCCAGCGCCGCTGCTACGTCGATCACCACGTCAATCTCGTCGGCGCCGCACTGCGCGGCATAACGCGCCTCAGTGGCCTTCACCAAGGAGGCATGCTTGCCGCTGGGGAACCCTGCCACGGTGGCGATGCGCAGCGTGGCGTCATCAACCAAAGAACCCACAGGCAGCATCGAGGGCGAGACGCACACCGCGCCACATCCCAAATCGCTGGCTTCGCGGATCAAGGTGGCGACATCATCGCGCGAGGCTTCGGGCTTCAACAGAGTCGCATCCAGAATTGCGGCGACGGCCTCACGGCTCAACTCAGCACGGTCGAGCAGGCTCACCAGGAACCACCTGCATTCCTCAGCACATCGTTAATCGCGGGGCGTACATCCTGCCAATAAATGCCCACGATAACCGCGGCGATGATCCACAGCATTTCGATGGCAATAAAGAAACTGAGGATCGAAAGCACCAATGCCCCGCCCATAAGCATCAGCCAGTTCTGCTTTTCGCGATCGATCACCATGAACGCGTCGTCGCGAGTAGTTGCCAGCTGCACCAGTCCGATTGCAGCCAGCACAAAAATGGCCACGATCAGTGCCAAAGTGATGCCCGAGTAGGCGTAATAGAACGCCGTGAAAACCGTATTCATGCCCCTCAGCCTAACGCAAAGATCAATTCAGTCAGGGAGTAAATCGCCAGGCCAGCTAATGCGCCCACGATTGTGCCGTTGACACGAATAAACTGCAGGTCTTTGCCCACCATCAGCTCGATCTTGTCAGAGGCCTCCTGCGCGTCCCAGCGCTCGACCGTCTCGCCAATGATGCCGGTGACCTCGCCTGCGTAATTGTCGGCAAGGTAGCTGGCTGCTCCGACGATGCGGCGTTCTAGCTCTTCGCGGAGCTTCGGTTCTTCTTGGACTCGACGCCCATAGTCCTCCACCCATTGCGCGATCCTGCGACGCAGCAGGGAATCTGGGTCGCGGGACCAGGAGGTAAGTGTCACGCGGGCGGACTCCCACAGGCGGCCGGGCATTGCGGTGACAGGCCCGGAGGTCATTACATCGTTCTTGAACCCCTCAACGCGCGCAATCATCTTTTCGTCGTGTTGCAGGTCTTGGGAGAGTTGGTAAATGAACGAGCGCAGTTGGCGGCGGGCATCGTGGTTCGGGTCGCGGCGGACGTCGCCAGTGAATTCCACCAGTTCACGGTACACGCGAGAGCCCACGAGTTCGCGGACGAAGCGCGGTGCCCAGGAAGGGGTGCGTTCGTCGATGAGTCGGACGACGAAGTCCTCAGAGGTGCGCGCCTTATCGTCCATCCAGACGACGATTGCGTCGACGGCAGGCTCGGTGCGGCCTTCCTCGATGAGTTGCTCCAGGCCGCGGCCCAGCGGCGGGCCCCAGGTGGGTTCGCTGAGCTTGTCGATGACCAGTGCACGAAGCACCTGTTCGGCTTCCGCAGGGTTGATGCCATTGACCGTGAGGTCGATGATTTTGCCGACTTCCTGGGAGACGCGCTGCGCCCCACCCCCATCGACGACCCAGGTGCTGGCGCGTTCCGGAATGCGTGCCTTGCGAAGCTTGTCGCTGATGAGGGCAGCATTGAGGAAGTTCTCTCCGACGAATTCACTGAGCGCGTGGCCGACCTGATCCTTCTTGCGCTTGATAATGGCCGTGTGGGGGATGGGAATGTGCAGCGGGTGGCGGAATAGCGCGGTGACGGCGAACCAGTCGGCGAGTGCGCCGACCATACCGGCTTCGCTAGCTGCACGAACGTAGCCGATCCAGGCGCCGGGGTTGCCCTGGTATTCAAGCCAGCGCATGGTGATGTAGATGAGGGTGGCGATGACCAGGAGGCCAGTGGCGATGGCTTTATGTTTGCGCAGTTCCGCCCTGCGGGCGGCTTCGGTGGCCGGGTCAGGCCCGGGCACTTGGGACAGTGGTGAGTCCAAGCGTGGTGATGCCTGGGCGGCCTGTGGTGATGACGGCCTGGGGGTCTGAGGCGATGTTGGCTGGGCCGCTGGTTGCTGCTGATGCACAGGCTCGGGTCGGCCTGATGCAGTGGAGTTTTCGGAAGCAGTCATTGTTCAATTATGGCACCACTTGGGGCGTCAATATGGGTCCCGTTGGGTTCCAGCGATCACCGCATGTGCTGGTTGCCAGTGCGGGTACACTGCGGCGATGTCGCTAGATCGGGAATGTGTTAAAGACAACCCTTCTCATTTATCCAAAACTCCTGGTCAGAGCGCTGACTATTTTCGGAAGTCGGGTAGCTGGGCGTACACATTCCCGTTCTAACGACATGCCCCCTGCCAACCCACAACCACACTGGGCAAAGCAAAACCGCGCCGCCCAAGAGGAGCGACGCGGTCTACGCAAATGGAGGTGCATGCAAGCACCGGCAGACGGTGCTTAGCGGCGACTAGCCGACGCTAGATGATGCGCCCAGAGCGACTCTTGTACGCGCGGTAGTTCTTGCGACCTGCGCGGATGCACGCAGAACCCGCAACAACAGCAACCACGGACATGACAATGCCGATGATGAGGTACAGCATGCCGTCTTCCTGAGTGCCGGACATGTTGGTAGCCAGACCGAACACGATGGTACCCAGACCCGGCATCAGCAGCAGCCAAAAGCCCATGCCGATCCAAGTAAGGGAGCGCTGCAGGGAAGAGTGCGGCGCATCAAAGCTGGACGGCTGGTAGCCATCAACGTAGTAACGCTCCATGTGCAGGTTCTCACTGAGTGCCATGGTTCTCTCCTACTTTCCTGATACTTATCTTGGAGTTGATCTTAGTCATCCTTGCCGCGGAAAGCGGCACGGGTGCGTTCCTTTGTGATAGCTGCCACAGCCGTCAGCGGGATACCCGCCGGGCAGACGTCAGCGCACTCGCCGTACAGCGAGCAAGGACCGAAGGTTCCCTCGACCTCATCAACCATCTTGCGGGCGCGGAGACCGCGCTCCTCGCGACCCAGCGGAGACAGCGTCAGGTGTACCAGCTTTGCGCCGGTGAACAGGTGAGCCGCACCATTCGGGCACGCTGCAACACAGGCACCACAGCCGATGCAGGCTGCGTGATCCAGAGCCTTCTCAGCGTCAGAGTGGTTAACCATCAGGGAGTCAGCGTCCGGGGCAGTGCCGGCCATGACGGAGACGAAGCCACCCTTTTCCATCACGCGATCCAGTGCGGAGCGGTCGACGACCATGTCCTTGATCACCGGATATGCGGCAGAGCGCAGCGGCTCCAGCTTGATGGTGTCACCATCGTTGAAGGAGAGCAGGCGCTGCTGGCAAGCAGGCTTGTTCTTGTCCGGACCGTGGGGGCGGTCGTTGACCATCAGGCCACAGGTACCGCAGATGCCCTCGCGGCAATCCGAGGCGAAAGCGAAGGGCTCCTTGCCCGCCTCTACGTAGTTGTTGTTTACGTGGTCAAGCAGCTCCAGGATGGACATCTGCTCGGCAGCGTCATCAACGTCAACAGACTCGAAGTGGCCTTCGGCATTCGGGCCCGCCTGACGCCAGATTTCAAGATGCAGTTTCATTACTTGTAATTCCTTGTCATCAGCGGGATACGGTCGAAGTACAGGGGCTCGGAGTGGCGGATGAACTTGTTCTCGCCATTCGGCTCCCAAGCGGAAACGAAGCACCAATTGTCATCGTCACGCTCTGCCTCGCCGTCTTCGGACAGGTGGTCATCGCGGTAGTGGGCACCACAGGACTCGTCGCGGTCCAGTGCGTCCACGCACATTAGCTCGCCCAGATCCAGGTAGTCGGCAACGCGGGTTGCGTACTCGAGGGTCTGGTTCATCTCCTCGGTACCGCCCGGGATGTGCAGGTTAGCCCAGAAGTCCTTACGCAGGGCGCGGATCTTCTCGATACCGTCCTTCATGTCCTTCACGTTTCGGGACACACCACAGGAGAAGTACAGGATCTCGCCGAGCTGGCGGTGGTAGTACTCCGGACCGTGCGGGTTGTCACCCTTGATGGTGGTCAGACGCTCGATGCGATCCTTTGCACGCTGCAGAGCTTCCTGTGCGGCAGGGGAATCCGCAGCCGGGATCTCCTCGCCGAGGTGCGGTGCCAGGTAGTTCGGGATGGTGAACGGCAGAGTGAACCAGCCCTCCACGGAGGAGGACAGCAGGGAGTTAGCTCCCAGGCGGTTCGCACCGTGGTACATCCAGGAGGACTCACCAGAGCAGAACAGACCGTCGATGGACGTCATTTCGTTGAAGTCGGTCCACAGGCCGCCCATGGTGTAGTGGCAGGTCGGGGCAATGCGCATCGGGGTCTCGTAAGCGGACTCGCCGATGGCCTCTTCGTACATCTGGATCAGGTTGGAGTAACGCTCGCGGATCGTGTCCTTGCCCAGACGCTGGATAGCGTCACCCAGATCCAGGTACACGGAGTTCTTCATCGGGCCCACACCGTAGCCAGCGTTGATCTGCTGGGCGTTGGCACGGGAAGCGATGTCACGCGGAACCAGGTTGCCGAAGGCCGGGTAGCGGCGCTCCAGGAAGTAATCGCGCTCGTCTTCCGGAATGTCGTTCGGCTTGCGGTCGTCGCCCTTCTTCTTCGGGGTCCAGATGCGGCCGTCGTTACGCAGCGACTCGGACATCAGGATCGTCTTGGACTGCCAGGTGGAGTTCACCGGCAGGCCCGTCGGGTGGAACTGGACGAAGGACGGGGACGCCATGTAGGCACCCAGCTCGTAGGCGCGCATGATAGCCGAGGCGTTGGAGTTCTTGGCCAGAGTGGACATGTGGTACACGTTGCCGTAACCGCCAGTAGCCAGCACGGTTGCGTGTCCGGTGTGAGCCTTCAGCTCGCCGGTCAGCAGGTTGCGCATGATAACGCCCTCACAGCGGCCATCCTTGACGATCAGGTCAACGAGGTCGTTGTGGGTGAAGATCTCCACGTGGCCGGCACCGATCTGGCGGTACAGCGCAGAGGTGGTAGCCAGCTGCAGCTGCTGACCTGTTTGACCACGGGTGTAGTAGGTGCGGGAAACCTGCACACCACCGAAGGAACGGGTGGCCAGGGTGCCGCCGTACTCGCGGGAGAACGGAGCGCCCACGGCGTTCATATGGTCGATAACCTTCGGGGACTCCATGGCCAGACGCCAGCAATCGTTCTCGCGGCAACGGTAGTCACCGCCCTTGACGGTGTCCTTCGCGTGCAGGTAGGTGGAGTCGTTATCCAGCTTCTTACCACGGGAGGAATTCACACCGCCCTGCGCGGCGATGGAGTGCGCGCGACGCGGGGAGTCGTGGTAGGTAAACACCTTCACGTCGTAGCCCAGCTCGCCCAGTGCGGCAGCTGCAGCGCCACCGGCCAAGCCAGTGCCGACGATGAGAATGCGGAACTTGTTGCGGTTCAGCGGGGACACCATGCCGAAGTGTTCCTTGGCGTACTGCCACTGCTTATCCTGGCTGACCGCGTGCGGTGCGTTATCCTTCAGCACCTTGCCGACGGTCACACCCTCCACGACAGATTCCGGTGCGGTGAAAGCCGCTACGGCCTTGTCGTAGTCGAAGTCCGCGGTCTGATTGTGCGGGTGGTTAGTTACTTCGCTCATTTAACTCTCTTCTCCTTGAAATCAGACTCGCCGTTATTGTCCAACCGGGACGAACGAGGCCTGATCAACCAACCCAAACATCACAGCCAGCGGGATGGAGATGTTGCCGATCATCACGATCGCGGGCAGCAGGTAAGCGATCCACAGCATGACCTTGCGGGTGCGGTGGCCAGTGATGCCCAGGTCCGAGGTAGCAGTCCAGATGCCGTGGGACAGGTGCATAAACAGGATCAGCATCGCCAGGATGTAGAAGATAGCCACAGCCGGGCGATCGAAGGATGCAACCAGGTTCTGGAACGCGGCGTGTGCACCGTCAACCGGCCCCTGGAAGTCCTCAGAAGCGACCGGCTTCACGCCCATCGTCAGATCCAGGATGTGGAAGATAATGAACAGCAGCAGCACGATACCGGTAACGATCATGCTGCGTGCGGTGAACGTATTCCAGCTGCTGACCATTCCCTTGCGGCGGTAACGGCCACGGGACTGGTGTCCACGGCTGGTCAGTGCGAAAGCACACCAAACGTGCAGGATCAGGGAAACCAGCAGCACGATACGAGCAACCCACAGGAAGGACTCGTGCGGCAGCAGCGGGTAACCAAATTCACGCAGGAAGTCGGCGTAGGTATTGAAGGATTCGGCCCCCATGTAAACCTTCAGGTTTCCAACCATGTGAACCAGGACGAACAGCGCGAAGATGATGCCCGTGATGGCCATCGTCAGCTTCATCGCCCACGAAGGGAAGCCTGGCTTCTCGCGCAGGCTCGAAGTTCTCAGTTTTCCGTGAGCGATTGCCTCACGGTCGTCATATTTAACAGTCATGGCACCTCCAGTGTCATAGACACTGTAAATCTTGCGACCCCCCTCGGACTACTTGTGTACCTGCAGATTCACCCACTTACACCCCGTTATGGGGTATGACATTTTCGCAATATAAGCCTTGCAAAAATACGACTAACGGTACATCCGTACTGTTTAGTTCGTTATGAGAGGTGGTCATAGCGTTGCGTCACACTGGTCACACGACTTTCGTGCCACTCTTGACTATTTTTATTAATGACGCCACACTCCCACCCCTTAGGCCCCCACCCCACTAAACACGTAACTTAGAATACGGATCCACGGGGACGGTAGGCGTCAATAAATATATATTTTTATAAGTTTACCCGGTGGTCCGGAGTGCCGGTCGGGAAGTCACTATCGGCGCGATGTTCACTGAGCAACGTCTGCCCCTTAACAATGACGGGCTCATGACCGACAACAACTTCCTCACCCATGACCCAAATCGGACCAACCTTGTGGTCGCCTTCCTCAACTACCAGCTCCACTTCACCGGGGCGGACTTCTACACGCAGACGCTCGCCATGCAGGGTGATGTGGTAAGTCAAAGATTCCCACTCATCCGGCAGGCGCGGATCAATCATGTACTGCCCATAGAAATCACGGAAGCCGCCGAAACCATGGGTCAGCGCCGTCCACGCACCACCACACGAGGCGATATGTACACCGTCCGAGGCATTGTGGTGCAAGTCGCCCATATCGACGAATAGACCGCGGTAGAAAAACTCCTCTGCTTTTTCTTTGTAACCCAGCTCTGCAGCGATGATGGATTGCACGACCGCAGAAAGGGTGGAATCACCCGTGGTCAGAATGTCGTAGTAGTCGTAGTCCGCACGCTTAACCTCTGTGGAGAAACGCTGCCCCTGTAGGAATAGCGCCAGCACCACGTCGGCCTGCTTCAGAATCTGATAGCGGTAGATCGTCAACGGGTGATAGTGCAGCAACAGCGGCCGCTTTGGCCCCACCTCCGGATCATCGAGATCCCAAATGCGGCGATGCAGGAACTGATCGTCCTGGGGGTTAACCTGCAGCTCCTCGTTATAAGGGATGTACATGCAATCAGCGGCCTTGCGCCACAAATCCACCTCGGCAACCGTGATGTTCTTCAGGTGCTGTAGGTTGCGATATTCCTCCGGTCGCTCTTCCCTCATCTGGCGCACCACTGCCGCCGCAACTTCCAGGTTGTACTGAGCCATCACGTTTGTGTACAAGTTGTTGTTCACCACGGTGGTGTACTCGTCCGGTCCGGTCACGGAATGGATCTCGAACTTGTCCTGTTGGCTGTTGAAGAAGCCAATGGACATCCAGAAGCGAGCGGTTTCCACCAGCAGGCTGATCCCCTGCTGCAACAAAAATTCTGTATCGCCGGTGGCGTAGACGTATTTCATCAGGGAAAACGCAATGTCGGCATCGATGTGATACTGCGCGGTTCCCGCAGCGTAGTAGGCCGAGGACTCCTGGCCATTGATGGTTCGCCAGGGGAAAAGCGCGCCATCGTGCGAGAGCTCCAGCGCACGCTGTTTGGCCGCAGGCAGCATGTCATAGCGGAAGCGCAGGGCATTTCGAGCCAGGTTGGGGTTGGTGTAGCACAGGAACGGCATGACGTAGATTTCCGTATCCCAAAAGTAGTGTCCGCCGTAGCCGGAGCCGGTCATGCCCTTCGCCGGGATTCCGTTGGTTTCCGCGCGCGCAGAGGCCTGGATCAGTTGGAAGATATTCCAACGCACTGCCTGCTGCAGAGCAGGCTGCCCCTCAATGCGCACATCAGAGCGTTCCCAGAAGCGAGCAAGCCATTCGGCTTGGTTATCCATCAAGTTGCTAAAGCCCACCGATTTCGCACGGTTGATCGTACGCGCGCAGCGGAACGCGAGCTCCTGCGGGGCGACGTGGCGGGAAGAGTGATACGCCGTGTACTTCTCCAGGCGCATCTTCATGCCTTTCCTGCCGTTGAGGTGGTACGTTACGCGCGCAACGTCCTCTTCCACCTCCGTGGAAACCTCCACGCCGGTATCCATGCCCACGTCTGCATCATCTACAGGGTTATCGACTTCCAGAATGTGGTCCATGGACACGGTGACGGTCATTCCCGAGTGGTTGATCTGGTAACCCAACGTCGCGCGTTCCGGCTCTGTACTGGACTGGTACTTGGGGATGAAGACGCGATCCTGGAACTGCTCGCCCTTGCGCGGATCAAAGCCTTCTTCGCCCGCTACGCGGGCATTATTATCCGGGAACTCCCCCTGCCCATCCTCACGGTTCAGCAGCTGAGAGGAAATCACCACTGCGGCCGGTGCATCCAGCAGCTCGACTTCCAAGGACTGCAAAGCCAGGTGGCGCTCTTGGAAGCTCACCATGCGCTCGGAGGTCACGCGCACATGCTTGCCACCTGGAGTGCGCCAGACCAAGCTGCGGCGCAACACACCTTCGCGGAAGTCCAGGCTGCGGTTGTATTCCATAACCTCCGCGTTGCCCAGGCGCAGCGGCTCGTCATCGATATACAGGCGCATGGCTTTGGCATCCGGCACAGAAACGATGCTCTGGCCTGTGCGCGCCAGACCGTAGGCATCCTCGGCATGCTCGATATCCCAGGTCTCATGCACACCGTTGATGAAGGTGCCATGGGTCTTGGAATCGCGCCCTTCCTCCGGGTTTCCGCGCAATCCCAGGTAGCCATTGGATAGCGCAAAGAGGGTCTCGGCAACGCCTAAATCCATGAAGTTGGGGCGCGTCTCGATCAGCGCCCACTCGTCGACCGGGTTGTTATCCCGATCCACTGCCTCCAGCGGGTTCACAGCACTGTGCTTCATGTCTGCGCGGAATCCCTCCGCACGCAGGTCGCCGCCGTCGATAGGGCGCTTAAAGCCGGTCTCTGCGCCTTCGCGCCGAGTGGCAAGGTAATCCTTTAGACGCTGGTCAGCAGGGGTGCGCTTGGTCTTTCTTTGGGCGTTGATTCCCATGTTGTTCTGCGATTCTCCGAGTCGTTAATTAAAAATTCTTTGGTTAAAGCGTCTCTTTGGCGCGATCTATCCCAGCAGATCCGCTAGATCGTCAACCACGATATCCGCACCGTGGTCACGCAGCGCCTCTGCACCAGCTCCGCGATTCACGCCAATAACCAGCCCGAACTGTCCTGCTTTTCCGCTGGCCACACCACTGGTGGCATCCTCTACCACCACTGCATTCGAAGCGCTCACGCCGAGCTGCTGCGCACCGTACAGGTACGTGTCTGGTGCGGGCTTACCCGGTAGCTCTTTTTCTGACGCCACCACGCCATCTACTATCACTTCAAACCGATCGAGCAGCTCCGCTGCTTGCAGCACCGGACGCGCGTTCTTGGAGGAGGAAACAATAGCGATCTTTGGGGTCTTCTCCCCTGCTGTAGCGCGTTCCCGGATCGCATCGAGCAGCTGCACGGAGCCTTGGTAGGGCTGTACGCCTTCTTCCACCAGTTTCAGAAAGTCCTCGTTCTTCCGCGTACCCAAGCCGTGGATCGTATCCTCGTCCGCATTGTCTTCCGGGGTACCCGCCGGAAGCTCGATGTCTCGGCTGGCCAGAAGTGCGGCTACGCCCTCGTCGCGGCGGCGTCCATCCAAGTAGTCGAAGTAATCCTGTTCGGTATATGGCCGCGCGCCTTTGGATTCCAAGAACGCGGTGAACATCCGTGCCCACGCCTGGCGGTGGAGCTCGGCGGTGGGGGTGATCACGCCGTCGAGGTCGAAAAGTACGGCGTCAAAATCAAAAAGAGAGCGATCGGGTGAACTCCCAAAGGTGGTGACAGACAAGTCGGAGGCTCCTTCCGGGGCGCCTTGTTGTGCGTGCTTGTTGATGTCTATTTTTCGTGCGTCCACCAGTCTAGCCAGGGGATCGGACACCTGTCCGGGCAAGGAAAACCGCCGGGTGAGGCGGGCTCACACCGGCGGTTAGAGCCGTATCGCT
>NZ_JBSQBJ010000011.1:0-74889 GCF_055862885.1 Corynebacterium sp. p3-SID1761
AAAGTATCTAAACTTGGTTCATCACGCTATTGAGTTCTCAAACAACCTACGCACACCGATCGTCTAAGTCAGAATCTTTGTCCTGCTCGCTCTCGGCGACTTGATTTAATGTACACCCGACCCAAAAAACACACAAATCCCCTGGTAGAAGCGCAAAAACGCAACTACCAAGGGATCGCTTTAGCCGTTATAGGCCGTGTGGCGTGGCGTCACTATGAAGAAGCCCCAACACGCGCACCGGCGAAACGCTTCTTGCCCTTGCGAAGCACCAGCCACGAACCGTGCAGCAGGTCGTCGGCGGACGGCGACCATTCGATGTCCTCGATACGCTGGTTGTTCACATACGCGCCACCCTCCCCAACGGTGCGACGGGCAGCACCCTTCGACTTCTCCAGACCAGATTCGACGAGCAGATCCAGGATCGTCGCTTCCGCCCCTACCTCGGCGACCTCAGTCTCCTGCAATGCAGAGGACAAGGTAGCTTCATCCAGATCCTGCAGCTCAGCCTTGCCAAAGAGTGCCTGTGCAGCCAGCTCTACAGCCTCGGTTGCATCTGCGCCATGCACCAGCGTGGTCATCTCGCGAGCAAGCACGCGCTGAGCCTCACGCTTGTAAGGTTCCTCAGCGACCTTGCGCTCGAGTTCCGCGATCTCTTCCTGGGAAAGAAAGGTAAACCAACGCAGGTAGTCAATCACCACGGAATCACCAGCATTAATGAAGTACTGGTACCAGGAGTATGGGCTGGTCAACTGCGGATCGAGCCATAGCTTTCCGCCGCCAGTGGACTTACCGAACTTATTGCCCTCTGCATCCGTGACCAGCGGTACCGTCAGCCCGTGTACCTTCGCACCATTAATTCGACGGTTCAGATCCACACCGGAAACAATGTTGCCCCACTGGTCGCCGCCGCCGATCTGAAGCACGCAGTCGTACTCGTTGTGCAGGTGTACATAGTCGTTCGCCTGCAGCAGCATGTAGGAAAACTCGGTGTAGGAAATGCCGTCGGATTCGAGGCGTCGCTTCACCGTCTCGCGATCCAACATGGTGTTCAAAGAGAAGTTCTTGCCGACATCGCGCAGATACTCAATCACGTTCATCTGGCTAATCCAGTCCGCGTTATTCACCATGACTGCGGGGCTGGCTACATTATCTTCATTATCTTCGCCGGTGAAGTCCACAAAGGCCTCCAGCTGCTTCTTGATAGCCACCATGTTCTCTCCGATCTGATTCTCGGAGAGCATGGAGCGTTCGCCCACGTCGCGCGGGTCGCCGATCATGCCGGTAGCGCCGCCGGCCAGGGTGATCGGGCGGTGGCCGAACTGCTGGAAGCGCTTCAGCATAATCAGCGGCACCAAGTGGCCCGCGTGCAGGGAGCTACCGGTCGGGTCGAAACCGCAGTACAGCGTGATGGGGTTCTGCGTGGCCTCCTTCAGCGCCTCCAGGTCCGTCGACTGGTTAATCAGGCCGCGCCACTGCAGTTCGTCAATGATGTTGGCGTTCTCGCTCATGTGTATTTGTTCCTTTTATATAGGCGTTTATTTGACTGGCCAGTCTTGAGCTTCTTCGACCAGCAGCACCGGGATGTCGTCCTGCACCGGATAGGCCTTGTTCAGGCGGGGGTTCACCAAATAGTCACCGTGATCCTCCAGCGGCTGCTTATCGATGGGGCACGCGAGAATCTCTAGGAGCTTCTGGTCAATCATGTTGCCCAGTCTAGCTGGTGGCTTGGGCTACTCTCTTAGTGACGCCCCCTACGTAGCCCAATACTTACTGGCCCTGTCCAGGGCAGTGGCCAGGCCGCCCTCTTTGGTCTTAAAGACTTCACCGCCGGTCTCTTCAGCAAGACGCTGCATGTCCTCTGCGTTTTCATTGCCGTAATGGACGATGTATACGGGGAAAATTACCCCCTCCTTGCGCTCCCTGTCCCTCAGTTCGTGCGACCATTCCGCATAGTCCACACCTTTGGCAGGTGCTCCACTAGTCAGCAAGACTATTGACTGTCCTTGAATCAAGTTTCCTCTTCGCGGAATTCGCAGGTATTCCCTGTACAGCTGGTAATAGATATTGGCCTCTTGCCGGGGCGCCATACGGTCTACGTAATCCTTTAGAGCGCGTGCATGCTTTGGATCATCTGAGGAATAGTCCTTTTGGGTGAACGCTTTGCTCGAGGATGTACTGGATGTTGTGATATTTACCGCTCTGCCATCGACCCCCGCTTGTTCACCAAGCAAATCGAGTACGTCCTTCTTTACTTCCCTAAGGTTTTCCCCTTGCATGGAAGCGGAAACGTCGACTAGCAGGTTGATGTCTCTGGGGCGAAGCAGCTCCTCCCGATAAAAGCGCAATGTGTTATCGAACTCCTGCTTGGAGCTAGGGAGCTTATGAGTGGTTGTATCAGCACGGCGTTGCCCAGGTGAGTCGCCCAATTCAACTCGTATTTTATCCCGGAGTTCGTTGCCATGTTGAGTGATCCAATCAGCGAAGGCTTTCGTCTTAGCATGAGCAGAAGCCTCAGCTTCTTCGTCATCTGGATTCTTGATCACCGAAATCGGAAAGTCGTTAAACCCGATCCTGTCAGCGGGGATAACAAAGGTAATTTCTCCGTTATCCCTTAAAAGTTTCTCATCAGAAGAAAACGCGAAAACTGCTTGAGCAACATCATCTGTAGCAGAGAATCTGTCATACAATTCATCAGAAGTATCGCTTAAAAGCACCTGAGCGCCGAAAAAATTCTTCAATTGAGGATGAACTTTACCTGCAACCTCTTCTGCTAAGTCATCTGATTGCAAGCCCCCGATCTTGTATAGTATGCCGATCAGAGACTGCATCCCCAGGTTGGATTTGCCCGGATCTGCCATACCAAAAGTTAGGTCTCCCCTTGTGACCGCTTCCCGGACATCGTTCCACGTAACTTGCTTCTTCCGCCATCCCAAACGATCCAGGTCTTTGCTCCTTAATGCGAGCCCCAACGTATCCGAAGCCAACCCGTAGCTCTCTCCGAGCGCCTCATTGTTTTGCAGGTTCACATAGGAGTTAGTCGCCAACCAGACTGCATCGTACTCATCCCCTAGCTCCCCATTAGCAATCTTCCGGGAAAGCTCAACTGTGTCTCCCCCGCGGTCAATCTCGACTTGCATTCCGTAGTCACGCTTCGCTTCCACCCACAGGAACGGACTGAATGGAATGTCATTCGCCATCACTATCCGCAGCGGGCGCTCATCTTCTCCTCCATCACGTTTTTTGGCTACAGTCCCCACAGCCACAAAAAACACAACAAGGATAAATACGAGGAGAATACTGGCGGTCTTTTTGGAGAAAGCATTAGTCATTTCTTCAACTCTATTTGTGCGCTAACCGATGCATTATCTTGAAACCTAATTGATTTATACTCATTCCTCGGGCTTCCGTAGCACGCCGAATTCTAGTTCTAGGAATGTGCGATTGTCCTTCAGCTCTTGGAGGTTATCTTGCATGATCGCTTGGTGGACTTTGTCCATTTCCGATTGCAAAACTGCCAGCGAAGCACGGAAATCCTCAACGGCCTGGTTATGCGTTGCAGTCGGCATGTCATCAAGAATTCGGCAGGTCTCTGGGAAATAGACGTCCAAAATGCGGCGAACCTTGTTCTCTTGCGGCGGATCCGCAGCCAAGTGATCCCACTCGTGCACAACGTCCTTGCACGTGCTGTAGAAATGATCGAGATCCGCGTAGAACTCTTGGCGCTGCTGGCCGGAGACGCGCACGGATTCTTTGAGATGCTTAGAGTGGGTGCGGATGCCCTGTAGGGACTCGGTAGGAACCTCATAGAACGCGGGAGCTGGTTTACTAAAAGGTTCGTGCCGTTTCTTTTCCAGAGAGTGCTTCCCATCCTGGATTGGCTTCCCCTCTAGCGACTTTTGTTCCTGTCCTTCCGGCATGAGCATCCCAGCAGCACCGGCGAGGGCTCCCGCCACGACGATCCACAGAGATCCTAGATCCACCGCAGCATGCAAGCCCACGATCGCGACGAAAACGACAAGCCCAGCAACGATTTTCGGAAAGTACTTGGAGTTCATGGTTTCTTTCCTACCCTGTCTTACTGATTGCGGCCTACTGGTAACTGCGGATCTCTTCGAACGCCTTAGACAGATCACCGCTACGAGCGTTGAAAACCTTGCCACCGGTGAAGTCCGCCAGGAAGTTCATCTCCTCCTCGCTGGCCTCCCCATAGAGGATGACGAACACCGGGATCTTGCGGTCAGTCTCGGCCATCTTGCGCTTCATCTTGGTGATGAACTCCTGGCGATTCGTGCCGGAGTTCGACTCACCATCGGTCATCAGCACAATCGAATTCAGGGAACCGCCGCCTTCACCCACACGGTCGTAGGCGCGCAACACGGCGTCATAAATCGCAGTTTCACCACGGGGCTGCAGACCATTGACGTAATCCCGCAGGCCTCGACTCTGCTCCGCGCTGTCCGGGTCGTAGTGCTCCTGGGTGTATCCATCGGCAACCTTGCTACTGAAAGGCATAAGGGTGATCGTTTCGCGACGGCCGAATCCCTTCGGATTACCGTCTTCACCTGCGGTGCCGTCGATAAGCCTGTTCAGGATGCCCTTCAGATCTGCCAGCCGGTTGCCTCGCATCGAGCCGGACGTGTCGAGCAGGAAATTGCTGTCAGCGGGGCGGCGAAGGTCATCCCGATACAGGCTGACAAGAGAACGTATGTGATCCTTCGATGTCGGATACTCGTAGTAGTTTTGGGAGCCCTTGTTTTCCGCGTCCTTGCCCGAAACGATCAGGTGGGTTCGCTCTCCTACCTCTTCGCTGTGCTCTTTAAACCAATCGGCTAGGGCTTCGACCTTCGCTATGGTGTCCGCCTCAGGCTCCGTTTCGCCGGGCTTCGTGAGCGCCGAGAGGGGGTAATCGGCAGCGCCCGCGGCATCCCCGGGGACGATTACCTCAATATCCACCCCATCGTTTTCCTTCATTGATTGCAGAACGGATTGATAGTTAAAGATGCCATCCGCCTTGCCAGGGTTCTTTACGAAGGTATCGCGCAGCCAACCGGAGGATCCGGAAGTGATCGTCTGCCCGGAGAAGAAGTCCTTCATGCGTGGCTTGTCGAGAAATGCCGTCGAAAGATCGAACTTCTGCCCCTGCGGAGAGTTGCTTAGTGCCGCGGCGACCGAAAGAAGAGTAAGGAAACCGGAGTTGGATTCCTGCGGATCTGTCATGCCGAACGTCAGATCACCGCGCTTTACGGCCTCAGCGATATCCGACCACTTGACGTCTTTGTACCGCCACCCCAAGCGATTGACCGCGTCCTGTTTGAGCCCCAGAGCTACCGGCGAACGGGCAATGCTGTGATCTTCGGACTGCGGGGATGAGCCCTCCGCTCTGGCAAACGCGTTGGTTGCAAACCAGGTGGCGTCATACTTATCCCCATAATCACCATCCACCAGGTTACGAGTGTTGACGAGAGTGCCACTGTCGTACTCCATTTCAATCTCGAACCCCAAGTCCGAGGAAGCCTGTTCGATAAACGGTTCCATATCCGACAGCTCTGTAGCAGCGACAATCTTCAAAGGCTTGCTGGTGTCATAAGACTTCCCGCCAGATCCAGTAAGACCGCCGGGGAAATTCCCCGAGCCGACCGCATAAGCACCTACTGCTATCAGCAGCAACACAACCACAAGGAAAAACTTTGAACTGCTCTTTTTGCCGTCATTGGCGTTCAAGCTGCTGGGGAATGTGCTCGTCATAGGCCTGATCTTATTTCACACGCAGCTACTTTTCAGGCCAAACCGATCAAGCAGACAGGGCAAAACTACAAGCTTGTGAGAGGTGCGTTACAGTGGAGAGCACAACCGAACACGGGCGCTCGAGGTATCGAGCTGAGATCGCGCTGAAGCCCCGCGCGAGTACCGCTAGAACCTGTCTGGTTAGAACCAGCGAAGGAAGAGTCAGGAGAGTCTTAATGACGGATACGTCTACCCAGAACATCACCCCCACCGACGAGTACGGCGCGGAGATTCACCCGAAGCACAGCTTCTCCCCCATCGAGAAAACGGTGGAATCCTTCGGCAAGACCTTCACGCTGCAGGTGCCGGAGACTGAGATCCAATTGGACGACTCGCCGACCGGCCCAAATGAGCCGGTGAGGATCTACCGCACCCGCGGCCCGTGGGCGGAACCCACCGAGGGGCTGCAGGGACTGCGCAGCGAATGGATCGAAGCCCGCGACGATGTGGAGGCCTACGACGGTCGTCGTCGCAACCTACTGGATGACGGCAACCGTGCCGTCAAGCGCGGACAGGCCAGTGAAGAGTGGAAGGGTTCTACCCGCGCCACGCTGCGTGCAAAGGAGGGTAAGCGTGTTACCCAAATGCACTATGCCCGCCAGGGAATCATCACCCCGGAAATGGAGTTCGTAGCGCTCCGTGAGCACTGTGATGTAGAGAAGGTTCGCGAACAGGTGGCCTCCGGTAAGGCCATTATTCCGAACAACATCAACCACCCGGAGTCCGAGCCGATGATTATCGGCAACGCCTTCACCACCAAGATCAACGCCAACATCGGTAACTCCGCCGTCACCTCCTCTATTCGCGAGGAAGTGGATAAGCTGCGCTGGGCGACCCGCTGGGGCGCGGATACCGTAATGGATCTTTCCACCGGTAACGACATCCACACCACCCGCGAATGGATTCTGCGGAACTCCCCTGTACCGATCGGTACCGTGCCGATCTACCAGGCACTTGAGAAGGTCGACGGCGTAGCCGAGGACCTAACCTGGGAGATCTTCCGCGATACCGTCATTGAGCAGTGCGAACAAGGCGTGGACTACATGACGATCCACGCAGGCGTGCGCCTGCCGTTCGTGCCGCTGACCACGAAGCGCGTCACCGGCATCGTCTCCCGCGGTGGTTCCATCATGGCCGGCTGGTGCCTGGCGCACCACAAGGAGTCGTTCCTGTATGAGAACTTCGACGAGCTGTGTGAGATCTTCGCCAAGTACGACGTCGCATTCTCTTTGGGCGATGGCCTGCGCCCGGGCTCCATTGCGGACGCCAACGACGCCGCCCAGTTCGCCGAGCTGAAGACCATCGGTGAGCTCACCCACCGCGCTTGGGAGTACGACGTGCAGGTCATGGTCGAAGGCCCCGGTCACGTGCCGCTGAACATGGTGCAGGTCAACAACGAAAAGGAGCAGGAATGGTGCGGTGGTGCACCGTTCTACACTCTGGGACCACTGGTGACGGACATTGCTCCGGGCTATGACCACATCACCTCTGCCATCGGTGCGGCGAACATCGCCATGGGTGGCACTGCAATGCTGTGCTACGTGACCCCGAAGGAACACCTGGGTCTGCCGAACAAGGACGACGTAAAGACCGGCGTCATCACCTACAAGGTCTCCGCACACGCCGCCGATGTCGCCAAGGGACACCCGGGCGCCCACGAGTGGGACGATGCTATGAGTAAGGCTCGCTTCGAGTTCCGCTGGCACGACCAGTTCGCTCTTTCCCTGGACCCGGATACCGCTCAGGCTTACCACGATGAGACTCTGCCTGCGGAGCCAGCGAAGACGGCACACTTCTGCTCCATGTGTGGCCCTAAGTTCTGCTCCATGCGCATCAGCCAGGACATCCGCGATGCCTTCGGCGACGAGATCGACGAAGCGCTGGCCACCGACCAAAAGCAGTCCCTGGTCAAGGATCTGGGCCTGCCGGGCTTCGGTCGACAGAGCGTCGACGCAGCACAGAGTGCTGAGGGCGAAGAGGAAATGGCTGAGGAGTTCCGCCGCGCGGGCTCCCAGCTGTACCTGAACCGCGACGAAGCCAAGGAAGTTGCCGAGGATCTGCAGAAGGAGGCGGCAGCGCAAGGTGAGCGCTAAGCACTCGCGGGCAGATCAGCTAGATCTACGTTGCTATCTGGTGACGGGCACACCCCACGAGAAGGTGGTGGATGTCGCCGCAGCAGCAGCCTCCGGTGGCGCCGGTGTTGTGCAGGTGCGTAGCAAGCCCATTAGCGTGCGGGACCTCACCGCACTCGCGATTGAGGTCGCGGCCGCTGTCGTGGCTGTCAACCCAGCTACCAAGGTCTTGATCGACGATCGTGTGGATGTTGCTGCTGCTCTGATGGGGCATCACCATATCCACGGTGTTCATATCGGCCAGGACGATCTCGACCCGCGCCTGGCGCGCGCTGTGCTGGGAGACGACGCAATCATCGGGCTCACCACCGGCACCCTGCCACTCGTACAGCAGGCGAACGAATACGCCGACGTGATCGACTACATTGGTGCCGGACCTTTCCGGCCCACCCCCACCAAAAATTCCGGCCGGGAGCCGCTCGGGCTGGCGGGCTACCCTGCGCTGGTGGAAGCGTCGCGCGTCCCGGTAGTTGCCATTGGCGACGTGCGCGCTGAGGACGCACGCGACCTCGCCTCTACCGGAGTTGCTGGCGTGGCGATTGTGCGGGGCTTTATGAACTCCCCCGCCCCACGCAGCACCGCCCGCCAAGTGCTCACTGGTTTTTCTTCATGACGCCTCCGTTTGCAACCCGCCCTAAGAGAGAAGTGAAAACCCGTGACTAATCCCAGTCCCGTCAGTTCCCAGCGCTATGCCCATATCGTGGTAGGAGCTGGAATTGTCGGCCTATCCACCGCGTTCAAACTCGTGGAGTTCGGGGCAGATCCGGCGACTGTGGCAGTGATCGACCCGGCCCCTATCAGTGGGGCTTCTTTCGTCGCCGGAGGCATGCTGGCTCCAGTGGCCGAAGTGCAGTACAAACAGGAGCCGTTATACCCGCTGATGGTGGCGTCCAAAAACTTGTACGACGACCTGCTGCAACGGCTGAGCGAGAAAACTACATGCAGCACCGGACACAGAACAGAATCAACGTTCGTGGTGGGAGCAGATCGGGCGGACGCGCGACACCTCACCGACTTGACCGATCACCAGCACGGGCATGGAATGGAAGTGCAGCGGCTGCCGCTCCGCCAAGCGCGGAAGATAGAGAGAGGCCTCAGTCCACAGCTTTCCGGCGTGGTCGAAATCCCCGGCGACCATCAAGTGAACCCACGGATGTACTGCGCGGCACTGCTGGATGCTCTGCAAAACATGGGCGTAACCATTTTCGATGAGTGCGTGAACCGCGTGGACGGCCAAGCCGGAACCGTGACAACCGACCGGACAACATATACCGCAGGCATGGTGTACCTGTGCAACGGGTTAGGTGCCGGGCAGGTACATGGTTGGTACGAGGGCGAGCACTCTCCGCTGAAGCTGCGCCCGGTGCGTGGCGACATGCTGCGACTGCGGGTAGCCGAAGGAATGGACTCCCCAGTGGGGCGCGTTATCAGGGGGTTCGTGGAGGATCGACCGGTGTACATCATCCCCCGCACCGACGGAACCATTGCTGTGGGCGCAACCAGCCGGGAAGACGCGCGCCGAGGCCCGGCGGTAGACGGGGTTTACACGCTGCTGCGCGACGCAATCCGGATTGTGCCTGGACTGCAAGAGTGCGAGTTTATCGAGGCGATCACCGGCGAACGACCGGGCACCCCGGATGACCTGCCCTACCTGGGGAAGGTTGACGACAAGCTGGTGGTCTCCACCGGATACTTCCGCCACGGCATTCTGCTGTCCGCACTGGGGGCTACAGTGGGGGCAGCATTGGGAATGGGCCTGCCGGTTCCTACGTTGGAACCGGAGATTAACCTGACCGACTGCGCGCCACTGCGACATGCCTAGAGGCAAAAGCCGCAGGCGCTGTGAAAAAGATCTAAGGAGAATCCATGAACTACACGGTCAATGACGAACCGCGGTCGGCAGATACTGCACCGACCGTAGCCGAAGTCGTGGCTGCGGAAACCGGCCGCGAGGTTTCTGATGTCGAGGGTGCAAAGGGAGTTGCGGTAGCGGTCAATCGTTCCGTCGTACCGGCCAGTGACTGGGGGCGCGCACTTGTGGAAGGTGACGCCGTGGACATTCTGATCGCCGTACAGGGCGGCTAGAGAGAAGACAATGCTGAAGATCGCGGATAAGGAATTCGACTCACACCTCATCATGGGAACCGGTGGATCCAGCAGCCAAGCGCTGTTGGAAGAAGCGCTGGTGGCCAGCGGGACTCAGCTGACGACGGTGGCGATGCGCCGGCACAGTGCGCAGACTACGGGAGGCGGCGAGAGCGTATTCGAGCTGCTAAATCGCCTGAATATCGACGTTCTGCCGAATACCGCCGGGTGCCAGACTGCACGCGATGCGATGTTGACGGCCCAGTTGGCACGCGAAGCATTGGGAACCAGTTGGGTGAAGGTGGAGGTAATCGCAGACGACCACACACTGCTGCCGGACGTGGTGGAGCTGGTGGATGCCTGCGAAATGCTGGTGGCCGAGGGCTTTGTGGTGCTGGCCTACACCAGCGACGACCCGGTGGTTGCCAGGCGACTGGAGGACGTAGGCGTGGATGCCGTCATGCCGCTGGGCTCCCCGATCGGCACTGGACTAGGCATTTTGAACCCCCACAACATTGAACTGATCTGCTCCCGCGCACAGGTTCCGGTGCTGCTGGACGCAGGCGTGGGTACGGCCTCCGACGCAGCACTTGCGATGGAGCTGGGCTGCTCAGGGGTGCTACTGGCTAGCGCAGTCAATCGCTGCCAGGATCCGGTTGCGATGGCGCAGGCCATGAAAGCTGCTGTGGAAGCCGGACGGTTGGCACGCGAAGCGGGGCGTATCCCGCAGCGTACGCACGCGCAGGGCGCACTTGCTTCCTCCAGCTTCGATGGTCTGGCCAGCTGGGATGGCTGGGCTGACGAGGTTCTGTAATGCTCAGCGATTACACAACACTGCCCGCAGCGGAGTTAAAGCGCGTGGCACGGCAGACGATCCTTCCAGGCCACGGACTTCGGGAACAGGAGCGCCTGCACGAGGCGCATGTGCTGGTGATTGGAGCGGGTGGGCTCGGTTGCCCGCTGATGCAATCACTGGCAGCGGCGGGAGTCGGTCATATCTCCGTCATTGACGATGACACGGTGGATATCACCAATATTCACCGCCAGATCCTGTTCGGCGCCAGCGACGTCGGCCGGGCGAAGGTGGATGTCGCGGGTGAGCGGCTGCGGGAGCTGCAGCCCGGACTGCGTTTTAATGGTCTCCATGGGCGTTTTGGCGCTGACAATGCCGCTGAACTGCTAGAGGGCGTGGACGTGTTGATCGACGGCTCCGATACCTTTGCGACGAAGTTCCTCGCCGCAGATGCCGCCGAGGCCACCGGCACTCCCCTGGTATGGGGTTCCGTGCTGCGTTATCGCGGTGACGTGGCCGTCTGGTGGTCGGGTTCTACCGCTGAACCGGATGGTCGAGGTGTCGGCATGCGCGACCTCTACCCCAGCCAGCCGGATCCCGACAGTGTGCCGGACTGCGCGACCGCCGGAGTGCTAGGTGTGACGACCTCCGTTGTCGCCGGTCTCATGGCCACCGAAACCATCAAGTTTCTGCGCGATCCGTCCGCGCGTGTACAGCAGGTTGGGAAGCTGCATATTTATGACGCCCTTAGCGCCAGTATTCAGCATTTCAACGTCACCGCTGATCCTCAGCGGCAGCTGGTTACCAAGATCGTGGCTGCAGAAGCGTCAGACTGCGCGGTGGAGCCGTCGAACAGTGAGGTAAAAACGGCAGAGGCAACTTCACTGCTACACGATCTTGAAAATGGCGCGGCGGTCGCGATTGATGTGCGTGAACCGGGAGAGAAAGCCATCAAGGATCTGCCGAGTTTCGCCATCCACCCTGGCTATCACCTGCCCACCTCGGTGTGGAGCGAACAGTCGGAGCTGGCGGAACAGCTCCTTGACAGTATCGGGGCTGAAGAACCTAACGCCGACGTCGTGATCTACTGCGCATCGGGGAAGCGTTCTGCGAGCTTTGTCGAACGCTTTGAACAGCACGCCGCCGGGCAGGGTGTGCGCTTGCACAACCTGCCCGGCGGGGCGAATGAGCACGGGGTAGAGATCTAAACCAGTCGGGTCTTCTCGGCCCACTTGCGGTTTTCGTTCGCTGCCTCGCGCACGCGCTCCTTTTGCTCTGCCACGCGCACACCCGCGGTGCCGCCACGGGTGGAGCGGGAAGCTACTGCACCGTCGATAGTCAGCACTTCCCGCACCTCAGGGGTCAGTGCCTCGTGCACGCCCGCCAACTCTTCGTCAGTGAGATCCACCAGATCCACACCGCGAGATTCAGCGATGCGCACACAGGAACCAGAGGCCTCGTGAGCAACGCGGAACGGAACACCCTGACGCACCATCCACTCCGCCAGATCCGTAGCCAGGGTGAAGCCAGCGGGAGCGAGTGCACGCAGGCGCTCCGGGTGGAAAGTGAGGGTACCCACCAGACCAGCCATCGCCGGCAGCAGCAGGTTCAACTGAGCCACGGAATCCGCAATTGGCTCCTTATCCTCCTGCAGGTCGCGGTTATAAGCCAGTGGCATGGCCTTCAGCGTGGCCAGCAGCCCGGTGGCATTACCGATCAAGCGGCCGGTCTTGCCACGCATCAGCTCAGCGACATCCGGGTTCTTCTTCTGCGGCATGATGGACGAGCCAGTCGACCACTCATCGGCAAGCGTGACATAACCGAACTCCGGGGTGGACCAGGCGATGATTTCCTCGGCAAGACGGGAAAGATCCACTGCCACCTGGGCAAACACAAAGGCCGCCTCAGATGCGAAGTCGCGGGAACTGGTGGCGTCAATAGAGTTATCCGCAGCAGAGTCAAACCCGAGCTCCTGCGCGATGGCCTCCGGGTCGAGCGCCAGAGAAGAACCCGCCAGCGCGCCGGAACCATAAGGGGACACGGCGAGGCGCTTGTCGAGATCCTGGAAACGCTGAACATCGCGCAGCAGCGGCTGTGCATGCGCCAATAGCTGGTGAGACAGGAGTACCGGCTGGGCGGCCTGGAAGTGAGTCTTGCCCGGCATAATGACCTCCGGGTGGCGGTCTGCCTGGGCGACCAGCGCATCGACAACATCCAGGACACCAGCGGTAATGTCGCGGATCGCGTCGCGTAGCCACATGCGGAACAAGGTGGCCACCTGGTCATTGCGGGAGCGTCCCGCACGCAGTCGACCGCCGACCTCGGGGCCGACGCGATCGATCAGGCCGCGTTCCATGGCGCCGTGGACATCCTCGTCGCTGGGATCCGGTCCGAACGAACCGTCCGCGACATCGGCGCCCAACTTCTGTAGACCGGCGATGAGGGTATCGAAATCCTCGTCGTTCAGCAGGTTGGCCTTGTGCAGCACCCGTGCGTGAGCCTGCGAGGCCAGCACGTCATAAGGAGCCAAAACCCAATCGAAGTGAGTGGACTTCGACAGGGCGGCCATCGCCTCGGTCGGGCCGCCGGAGAAGCGGCCACCCCACAGGGCGCCTTCGTTCGTGCCGTGTGCCTCGGTGGTCATGGTTGGAAATGCTGCCTTTCTTTTCCTATTAGCCGTTGTTGAGCGGTTAGTTTGCCAGATCGCGCTTCGAGGCGATCTTGGAGGACAGGCCGTGCAGCTCCACGAAGCCGCGAGCCATGGACTGATCGAAGGAGTCGCCCTCGTCATAGGTGGCCAGGTTGAAGTCGTACAGGGACTTGCTGGAGCGGCGACCGTTGACGGTGATGGATCCTGCGTGCAGTACCAGGCGGATGTCGCCGGTGACGTGGCTCTGGGTGGACTCAATGAAAGCGTCCAGGGAGCGCTTCAGCGGGCTGAACCACAGGCCGTCGTACACCTGGTTCGACCACTCAGCATCGATGCCGCGCTTGTAACGGGCCAGCTCGCGCTCAATCGTGACGGCCTCCAGTGCCTCGTGAGCGCAGATCAGGGTCATGGCACCCGGTGCCTCGTAAATCTCGCGGGACTTGATGCCCACCAGGCGGTCCTCGACCATATCCAGACGGCCTACGCCCTGTGCACCAGCACGGCGGTTCAGTTCCTCAATGGCCTCCAGAACGGTGACCTTCTTGCCGTCAATGGCAACGGGCTTGCCGGCCTCGAAGGAGATGATGACCTCGTCCGGAGCCTGACCCAGACCTGGATCTTCGGTGTAGGCGTACACGTCCTTGGTCGGTGCGTTCCACAGGTCCTCCAGGAAGCCGGTCTCCACAGCGCGGCCCCAAACGTTCTGGTCGATGGAGAACGGGGACTTCTTGGACTGCTCGATCGGGATGCCGTTTTCCTCAGCGAAGGCGATGGCCTTTTCACGGGTCCAAGCGTAGTCACGAACCGGGGCGATGATGTCCAGGTCCGGCGCGGTGTTGGCGAAGCCGACCTCGAAACGAACCTGGTCATTGCCCTTGCCGGTGCAGCCGTGGGCAACAGCGGTGCCGCCGTGCTCGGCAGCAGCCTCGGACAGGTGCTTCACGATCAGCGGGCGGGAGATAGCGGAGACCAGCGGGTACTCCTTCATGTACATGCCGTTGGCCTTGATCGTCGGCAAGCAGTAGTCGTTGGCGAATTCATCGCGGGCATCCACGACGATGGACTCCACAGCGCCGGCGCCCAGTGCACGCTGGCGGACGGTCTCCATGTCCTCGCCGCCCTGGCCCAGGTCGATGGAGACACAGACGACCTCAGCGTTGCGCTCCTTGGCAATCCAGCTGATAGCAACGGTGGTATCGAGTCCGCCGGAGTATGCGAGTACTACGCGATCCTTCATTCTTCTCTACGCTTCCCTTCGAAAGATTCTCTTGTGTTCTTTTGTTATCCGTTATTTGATTTTAGCTTTGTGCCAGGTGGAAGAAATACTCCCCCAGCTCCTTGCCGTTGAGGGGCTCTCGCGCCAGGACAAACACAGTGTCGTCACCGGCAATGGTGGCCACCACCCGGTTAACATCCGAGCGGTCCAGAATGCTGGCCAGGTACTGTGCCGCACCTGGCGGAGTACGCAGCACCGCGATGTTTCCCGAGTGGTCATGGTCAACCAGCAATTCTGCCAGCACTCGTCGCAGCTTGTCCGGCCCGTCCACCCGTACATCGTCGGATAGGGAGTAGTAGACCTCTCCTCCTACGCGCACTTTCTTGGCACCCAAATCCACCAGGTCGCGAGACAGCGTTGCCTGCGTGACGTCGATGCCGCGGTTGACGAGGATGCCGAGCAGCTGGCGCTGGCTGGCTACTTTCTCGGCGCCGATGATGCGCCCGATCATGTCCTGCCGTGCTGTGCGGGTTAACGAAGAAGCCATACCATCAGCGCCTTTTGTGCATGCAGGCGGTTTTCCGCCTCGTCAAAGACCACAGACTGTGGTCCGTCGATCACCTCGGTGGTCACTTCGTTGCCGCGGTAGGCCGGCAGGCAGTGCAGGAAGATCGCATCGTCCTTGGCGGTGCCCATTAGTTTTTCGTCTACCTGGTACGGGCGCAGCGCACTGCGATCCTCGGAGGCATCCTGTCCCATTGACAGCCACGTATCGGTGATCACCACATCTGCGCCGGTGGCATCGACCTTATCCGTTACGGTAACGGTCGCACCGGTCAGCTCCGCCCGCTTCTGCGCTCGCTCAACGAACTCTGCATCAGGCTGGAAACCCTTCGGTGCGGCGATGGTGATGTTCACTCCCGCGGTGGCAAAGCCCAGCATGTAGCTGTTTGCCATGTTGTTCGCACCGTCGCCAAAGTAGACGGCATTCAGCCCTTGGAGCTTGCCCTTGTGTTCCTTGATGGTCACGAGATCTGCCAGGATTTGGCAGGGGTGGAAGTCATCGGACAGCGAGTTGATAATCGGCGCGCTTGCGGTCTGCGCCATCTGGTGCAGATTGTCATGGGCACCGGTGCGCCACACGATGGCGGTGGCGTAACGGGACAGTACCGCGCCGGTGTCCTGGTAGGTCTCGCCCTTGCCCATCTGGGAGCTGCCGCTGTCTACGACGATGGCATTGCCGCCCAGCTCGGTGATGCCGGCGTCAAAAGAAAAGCGCGTGCGCGTAGAGGTCTTGTCGAACAAGACTGCGACAGAGCGACGTTCCAGTAGGTTGCGATAGCCATTGCCGTAGCGATTGTCCTTCAGTTCCTCGGCCAATGCCAGCACTTCGGCCTGCTCTTCCGGGGTGAGGTCATCGTCGGCCAGCATGTGGCGCAGCGGCCCATTGTTAAGGGAGTTCGTCATGTGGTGTTCCTTAGTTCTGTTTACTCGAGCTCTGTTTGCTCGAGCTCTGTTCGCTCTGTTCGCGGTTGTCGTCCAGCATCTGCCTTATCTTGGTGACGCCACCCTGCACCTCCTGAGCCGAGATGTTCAGCGGGGGAACAATGCGGATCACGTCGGGCTGGGGTTTGTTCACAATCAGCCCGTAATCAAGCGGGTCGAGTGTCAGCGGTTCATCCAGCACGATGCCCAGCATGAGCCCGCGCCCGCGGATCGTCTGCACGCTGGGGTGGTCGACCAGACCGTCGCGGAAAGCCTGCGACTGGGTGGCGACGTTGGACAATAGATCCTCGGCCTCAATCGTGTCGATCACTGCATTCGCGGCGGCACAGACCACGGGGTTGCCGCCGAAGGTGGTTCCGTGCATGCCCTTGGCCAGGAGTTGTGCCTTCGGTAGGGCCAGCGTTGCACCGATCGGCAGGCCACCGCCCAGTCCCTTTGCCATGGTGATGACGTCCGGGAACACATCGGGTTCGTGCTGAAAGCCGAACCACTGGCCGGTGCGCCCCATGCCCGCCTGCACCTCGTCGACGACCATCAGAATGCCGTGCTCGTCGCATAATTCGCGCACGGCGGCCAGGAATCCATCCGGCGCGGGGATCACGCCGGTCTCTCCTTGAATTGGCTCAAGGAAAATTGCGGCCGTGTCATCCTCCGCCAGCTCCCGGAGAGCCGCGATATCGCCGTAGGGGTAGTGCTCCACTCCGCCGGGCAACGGCTTAAAGGGTTCTTGCTTATCAGGCTGGCCGGTCAGGGCGAGCGCACCCATGGTGCGACCGTGGAAGCCACGCTCGGCAGCCAGGATTTTAGTTCTTCCCGTAGCACGGGCGATCTTGAAGGCCGCTTCGTTGGCCTCTGCTCCGGAATTGGAAAAGAAGACGCGCGCCTCCGCGGCCTGCTCCCCCACCAGTCCCTTTAGCCGCTCAGCGAGTTTGATCACCTGCGGGTGGGCGAAAAGGTTCGACGTGTGGCTGAGCGTGGCGATCTGATTCGACACGGCGTCGACAATGGCAGGGTGAGCGTGCCCCAGAGCATTGACGGCGATGCCGGAGAGCAGGTCGAGGTATTCGTTACCCTCTGCGTCGGTGACGACGGTTCCGCGACCGGACACGAGCTCGCGCGGCGGAGTGCCATACGTTTCGAACAGGGCGGCGTTCCAGTGGCTCTGCCAGTCGGTGGAGTTCATGTGCTGGCTCATGACTAGTCCTCCCGGTAGTTGATAGCGGCGGGAATCTCGGTTCCGTCTACATCCTCCCAATCTGCGGGGCAGATCATGGTGCCGATGCCGCCGGTGGTCATTAGCTCCAAGAGTACGGAGTGCGGGATTCGACCGTCGATGACGTGTGCGGCCTGCACCCCGGTACGCAGGGCGTCAAGGCAGGCTTCCATCTTCGGCACCATGCCGGAATCCAGGTTAGGCAGCAGGTCGGAAAGCTGCTCCGGGGTGAGGCTGGAAACGAGCGAATCTTTGTTCGGCCAGTCTGTGTATAGGCCTTTAACGTTCGTGAGCACGATCAGTCTCTCGGCTCCCAGGGCTCCAGCCAATGCACCGGCAGCCGTGTCTGCGTTGATGTTGTAGATGCGCCCTTGGTCATCGGGAGCGATCGTTGAGACGACGGGGATGCGACCTGCGTCAATGAGATCTAGCAAGCTTTCTGCATTGACGTGTTCGATCTGCCCCACACGCCCAAGATCCACATCTTCCCCGTCGATGGTGATGGTTCGTTTGGAGGCGGTGAATAGTCCCGCGTCCTCACCCGAGGTGCCTACGGCGTATGGGCCGTGCTCGTTAATCAGGCCAACGAGCTCGCGTCCGACCTTGCCGAAGAGCACCATGCGAACGTATTCCATGACCTCCGGGGTTGTTACACGGAAGCCGCCCTTGAACTCGCCTTCCAGGCCGACGGTCTTCAGCATTTCGTTGATCTGCGGGCCACCGCCGTGCACCACGACCGGGCGGGCACCAATAGCGCGTAGGAAGACCATGTCGGCGGCGAATGCTCGCTTGAGATCCTCGTCGATCATCGCGTTGCCGCCGTACTTCACCACCACGATTTTGTCGCGGTAATGCAGCAACCAGGGCAGCGCTTCGGCCAGCACGTGGCTGCGCATTTCGGGGGTCAGCCCGGTGGTATCGATGGGCGGGTGATTGGAAGTCATTGGTGCTTAGTCCCTAATCATTCGATTCTTGGTGCAGAGTGCTTTTGTAAGTCTTGGTGCATGCCAGATGAAGAGATAGGTGGAGTACTAGGTGGAGTACTCAGAGTTGATCTCTACATAGGAGTACGAAAGGTCGGTGGTCCATACCGTCGCGCGCCCTTCGCCTACGCCAAGATCCACCTCGACAGCGATGTCCGCACCGGATAGGTCGACCGCCCGCGCACCGGGTGCACCGGTGGAGTTGATGCACACTGGGTGACCGTTGAAGGACACGCTGATAGCCTCTGGGTTCATCTTCACCGGTGCCATTCCCACTGCGGCTAGCACGCGGCCCCAGTTCGGATCCGAGCCGAACATTGCACACTTAAAGAGGTTGTCGCGGCCAATGACGCGAGCTGCGGTCTGCGCGTCCGCGTCTGTTTCTGCGCCGCCGACGGTGATGGAGACTCTCTTTGTGACGCCCTCAGCATCCGCCTGCAGCTGCATCGCGATATTCAAGCACACCTGGTGGATCGCTGCGTTAAATTCCTCTGCTTCGGGGGTCACTCCGGACGCACCGGAGGCCATAAGCAGCACGGTGTCATTGGTGGAGGTTGCGCCGTCGATGTCAATGCAGTCGAAGGTCGTCGGGGTCGCACCCGCCAGTGCCTGTTGGGCCATCTCGGCACTGGGCAGGTGGGCGTCGGTAGTAATGAACACCAGCATCGTCGCCAGTGACGGAGCCATCATCCCCACGCCCTTGCCCATCGCACCGATGGACCAGCCGTCGCCGTGGTAGACGGCTTCCTTGGCCACGAGATCGGTGGTCATGATGGCACGGGCGGCGGCGTTTCCTGACGCAATGGACTGATCCAAATTTCCTGCGAGCTCATCAATGCCCGAGATGATCTTGTCCATCGGTAGCACATCGCCAATAAGTCCCGTGGAACACACGGCAACGTCGCTGGGGTGGCAGCCCAACTCCTCAGCGGCCTTATCCGCCGTGGCACGGGCATCCTTGTCGCCCTGGGCACCGTTGCAGGCATTGGCATTTCCGGAGTTGACGACCACTGCACGGAAGCTGCCATCGTTATGTGCCTTGGTGTAGCGCACGGGAGCTGCCGTGACCTGGTTACGGGTAAACATTGCTGCAGCAATAGTGTCCGGACCGTCATTGCGGATCAGAGCCATATCCGACTTACCGGAAGGCTTAATGCCTGCAGTCACCGCGGCAGCGCTGAAGCCCCGAGGAACAGTCACACCGAGCTCTGCAGAGGTACTCTGCGCCGTGCTGGTGTCTGGGTTTGCTTCTTGTGGGTTATTCATTGTCGGATCACAGTCCCGTCTGCGGAAGACCCGCGGTTTCTTCCCAACCGACCATCAGGTTGAGGCATTGGATAGCAGCACCGGCGGTGCCCTTGGTGAGGTTGTCAATGGCGCTGGTGGCGATGATCATGCCGTCGGCGACTTCCACTTGCAGGTGAACCATGTTGGAGCCCACGACGTTTTTTACCTCCGGCTGCTGGCCAGCGGGCAGCAAGTGCAGGAAGGGTTCATCGGCGCAGAAGTCCTCATAGGCACGGCGGATATCGCTCGCCTGGCCTCGTGCTGGAGCGGTGACTGTGGTGAGAATTCCGCGGGTCAGCGGCGCGAGTACTGGTGTGAAGGTGACATGCACGTCGTCCGAAGAGTGACCAGCAGGAAGGAGTTCCTCCACGCTCTGCTTGATCTCCGGGGCGTGACGGTGGGTTCCCACACCGTAGGCACGGAGGTTCCCCATAGTCTCGGAACCAAGGAGGTTCACTGCCGCCTTCTTGCCCGCACCCGTGGTTCCCGTGACGGAGACAACACTGACCTGCGGAGCCATAAGGCCACTGACAATAGCTGGCATGAGAGCCATCGTCGCGCCGGTCGGGAAACAACCCGGGGCGGCTACGTAATTCGTTGCCGCAATATCCTCTCGGTGCCCCGGCATCTCCGGAATGCCGTAGGTACGGGAGCCGGCGTGCGGCGTGCCGTAGAAGCGTGCCCAATGATTTGCGTTCTTTAACCGGTAGTCAGCTCCGCAGTCCACGATCTTCATAGATTCCGGCAGGTCGAGGGAGGCAGAAACGCCATGCGGAAGAGCCAGGATTGCAGCATCATGCTCGCGGAGAACATCCTCAGTGGTGGCCTCGAGCACGCGATCCGCCAGTACGGGAAGCCCTGGGTTGAGATCACCGAAGCGCGCGCCGGCATTAGAACCGCCGGTCAGCGCACCAATTTCGAAGTCCATGCCGTAGCCTGGGTGATTAAGGAGGAGGCGAAGCGCTTCGCCACCCGCGTACCCACTGGCGCCTGCTACTGCAATTTTCAACATAGGACGATTCTGCCCTACGTGACCCACAAATGCAAATTATTCAATATTGTGGGAATTATGCAACTATGCGCGGAGCGTGGCTCCCACACGCTCCGCCGCAGCCTGCAGAGCTGCTTCACGGGACTTGCTGGCCTCTTCCTCCGTCAAGGTGCGATCTGCAGCGCGGAAACGCAGGCTGAAAGTCAACGAACGCTTGCCTTCCCCCAAGGACTCGGAGCGATAAACGTCGAAAAGACGAATCTCTTCCAACAGCTCGCCCGCACCAGCCCGAAGAGCATCTTCGACCGCCTGTGCCGGAGTGGACTCATCTACGACAACCGCAATGTCCTGCAGAACGGCCGGGAATGCAGACAGCACCGGACGCGGGAAAGTCTCCTCCAAAGGCAGCGCATCCAGGTTGATCTCCATGGCCACGGTGCGCGGCGGAAGCTCGGCTCGCTCGCACACCTGCGGGTGCAGCTCACCAGCGTGCCCGACGACCGTCTCCCCTACCAGGATCTCAGCACAGCGACCCGGGTGCCACGGCAAGTACTCGGCGTTACGCAGAGTAATCTCCACACCGGCAGCGCGGGCGACTACACGGGCAGATTCAATGGCATCCGCAGCAGTGAAAGCTTCCGGCGCACCCCACGTGCCCTGCAGCTGGCGATTACCCGTCGCGACGACGGCAACATGAAGTGGTTGTGCGGGCAGCGAATCCAGCAGCTCGGACAGCTCGGCGTCACTCGGGCGCTGCTTAACAGAAGGCATTGGCGAAAACTGCTCGGCCGACTTCGGAACAGAAACCTGCTCCACGCCGTACAAAGCTGCATCTCGCTGACCACGAGTGACGTTGCGACGCAGCGATTCGATCATCGACGGCAATAGTGTGGTGCCGATCTGCGCATAATCGCTCTCTAACGGGTTTTGCACCTTGACCGTCACGCGACGCGGATCATCAGCGGGCAGATCCCATACGTCGAATACATCATTGGCAATGAACGGGCTCGGCAGAATCTCTGCATAACCGGCCCATGCCAAAGCCTTACCCACATTGCGACGCATCCGCTGGCGCGGAGTATAACCGCGACCTGCGGGAGCGGTCGGAACGACAGAAGGAATATCCTCCAGCCCTTCCAGACGCAGCACCTCCTCCACTAGGTCGGCGGGCATCGTCAGGTCAGGACGCCAACTCGGCGGGGTGACCTCGATCTCGCGAGCCCCATTGTCGTCCCGCGAACCGGTCTCACGCACCTCACAGCCCACCTCACGCAGGCGGGAAATAGTGGTGCCGTCGGGATAGATCATGCCCGCAGTCTTACCTGGGCGCGACGTGTGCATAGTGATCGTCGGCATCTCGGGCACTGCACCGAACAGGGTGCGCCCCTCCTCCACCTCGCCGCCGGCAATGTTCACCAGCAGTGCAACAGCGAAGTCCAGCGCGTCCTCGATAACCGCCGCATCCGTGCCACGCTCAAACCGACGCGACGCTTCGGAGGACAGCTTGTGGCGACGGCACGTGCGTGCCACCGTGATCTGATTCCAGTGAGCGGCTTCAAACAGCACGTTGGTGGTCTCATCGGAAATCTCGGAGGTCGATCCGCCCATCACGCCAGCCAGGGACTGAATGCCGGACTCATCGGCGATCACAACGTCTTCCGGATCCAGGGTGCGCTCCACATCGTCTAACGTGGTGAGCTTCTCCCCCTTCTTTGCCAGGCGAACGTGCAATTCGCCGTTGACCTTATCCGCATCGAAAGCGTGCATCGGCTGACCAAGTAGGAACATCACGTAGTTCGTCACGTCCGTCGCCGGGTTCACAGGACGCTGACCACAAAGCATCAGCTCTCGCTGCAGCCACAGCGGAGATTCCGCCTTCGGATCAATTCCCCGCACCTTACGCATGCCAAACTTCGAGCACTTCGTGTCCGCGTCAACCTTCAGCGCCTGAACCTCGCCGCCCGTGCCGGGCAGGCCGGCGAAAAGGTCGTTGCGCATCGCTGCTGCCGCCGGGTCCTGTGCCGGGTCGCGGTATTGCAGGTTGAAGCTCGACGCCAACTCGCGCGCAAGCCCCCTGGCCGAAAGTGCGTATCCGCGGTCTGGGGTGATATTCACATCAAAGATGGTGTCCTGCAAACCCAACAGCCCACGGGCATCGTCGCCTACCTGAAGGTTGGCGCTGGCCAAATCGGCGTCAGAAATAGTCATGATGCCTGCGTTTTGCTGGCTGGCCAGACCAACCTCCATCGCAGAACAGATCATGCCCTCAGAGATTTTGCCGTAAGTCTTACGCGCCGAGATCTCGAAAGGCCCGGGCAGTACTGTGCCGGGCAGGGCGATAACAACGTTGTCGCCCTCGGCGAAGTTCCGAGCGCCACAGATGATGTGCTGTAACTCGCCGGTGCCGTTGGCTTGGCCGACGTTCACATCGCAGTAGCGGATCGGCTTCTTAAACTCGGTGAGCTCCTCAATCTTTTCTACTCGACCGATCACCAGTGGGCCGGTGGTCTCAGGGATCGCCTCGTAGCCCTCGGTCTCAAAGCCGACGCGGACGAAGCCAGCGTCGAATTCCTCGGCGCTCACGCTCCACTGCGGGTTGGAAGTCTGCAGGATTCGGGTCAGCCACGACTGGGAAATAAGCATGATGTTCGAAAGATCCTTATTGGGGCTTTAAATGGGGTGCTCTGAAGAGTGAATATGGGTTAACCGCGGACGCCGAATGGCAGGGTGAAGCGGACGTCGCCCTCCACCATGTCACGCATGTCGGGCAGGCCGTTGCGGAACTGCAGGGTGCGCTCGATGCCCATGCCGAAGGCGAAGCCGGAGTACACTTCCGGGTCTACACCCGCAGCGATCAAGACGTTGGGGTTGACCATGCCGCAGCCACCCCACTCGATCCAGCCGGCGCCACCCTTCTTATCTGCAAACCACACATCGACCTCGGCGGAAGGCTCGGTGAATGGGAAGTAGTTTGGGCGGATGCGGGTCTTGGCTTCCTCTCCGAACAGAGTCTTAGCCAGGTGATCCAGCGTGCCCTTCAGGTGTGCCATCGTCAGACCCTTATCAACAGCCAGGCCTTCAACCTGGTGGAAGACTGGGGTGTGGGTGGCATCCAGCTCATCGGTACGGAATACGCGTCCCGGGCAAGCAATATAGATAGGAAGATCGCGGGACAGCATCGTACGCATCTGCACCGGAGAGGTATGAGTGCGCAAAACCTGGCCAGATCCCTCTGGGGCAATGTGGAAAGTATCCTGCAGCGTTCGCGCGGGGTGATCCGGAATGAAGTTCAGGGAGTCGAAGTTGAAGTACTCCGCCTCAACCTCCGGGCCATCCGCGATTTCCCAACCCATGCCGACGAAGATATCGGCGATTTGTTCGGACAGGATGGTGATTGGGTGCTGGGCGCCGCGCTGGCCACGTGTCGTCGGTTCGGTTACATCGATACGCTCGGCGCGCAGGACTTCCTCATTGCGCTTACGCTCGAGCTCTGCCTTAACTTGCCCGAAGCACTTTTCGACGCGACCACGTGCCATGTTGACCATGCGGCCAGCGTCCTTGCGCTGTTCCTTCGGCAGACTGCCCAGGCTTCGGCGGGCTGCGGGAATGGGGGCATCGTCGCCCAGGTGCTCGCGGCGAGCAGCCGCCAGCTCTTCCAGATTTGCAGCGTCGGTGAAAGCCTTCTCAGCTGCGTCGGCGGCAGCGTTAAGGCTCTGCTCCGAGAGCTCTACCTGGGGAGTGTCCGCGGAATCCGTCACTTGTGTGCGCTCCTCTGTCTACGTGCACGGCTTAACCTGGTCAATAATACCCGGCGAGGGCGACCTCGCACCTAGCCGGGGTTATTCGTCTTCCACCCAACCGCTGTACCGGACGCTGTGTCTAGTTAGGTCTAGATAGCTCTAGCTTGCTCTAGCTAGCTCGAGTTAGCTCGAGTTAACTTTGTGCTTGGGCTCGCGCCGACTCATACATGCAAATGGAAGCGGCGGTGGCCAGGTTCAAAGATTCCGCGCGTCCCCGGATGGGGATGGAAACCCGCAGGTCTGCTTCCGCCAGCAATTCCTCCCCGAGTCCGTGCGCTTCATTGCCGAACAGCCACGCAGTTGGTTTGGTGAGGATCTCCCCCGCTTCGTCCAGACTCACTTCCCCGTCGGCGGCAGTAGCAACGATCTGTAGCCCCTGTGCGCGCAACTGGCCAAGGACATCTTTCACATTCGTTGAACGCGCCACGGGGACATGAAACAGCGATCCCGCGGAGGCACGCGCAGCTTTGCACGACTGCGGATCAGCAGTCTCCCCGGCGAACACCACGGCATCCGCACCCATGGCATCGGCCACTCGGATGAGAGTTCCGGCATTGCCGGGGTCGTTCGTTTCCACGGGAACGCTCACCAACCTTGGCTGCGGCGTCAATGCCTTAGCGACAGACCACAAAACCGGCTTACACACGGCGAACAAACCCGTGGTCGTGGCGGTATCAGCCAAATGCTTGGCGGCCTTGTCGTTGATGTAGTGAACGTAGACATTGAGGTATCCGGCGGTACGAATGATCGGCTCGAAACGCTCGGCCGCCGCCATAGTCACAAACACATCCGTGGCGCTGCCGGTAGCAATGGCCGCCTCTACGCTATTTTCCCCTTCCACGAGGAAAACCCCCGCCTTCTTGCGCGCAGCCGCACGGTGAAGCTTGGCTGCGTTGACCACACGGGGGGTTCGTTCAGTAAAAATTTCCTGTGCATCCTGCGGGTTCATATCCCACAGCTTAGGGCACCTACTCCTCAAAGAGACGTTGGGTTGCCTCTTCCGTCGTGGTCACACCATTTTCTACATGGGTCTTGGTGACGGTTCCGCCTCGGCCCTCCTGACCCAACTCGATGAGATAGTGACCATCGACGCGGAGCTGACCGTCCTCAACGACCGCAGTCATGGGCTCCCCCTGGTTGCCCGGCACTCCGCCCATTTTCATGTCCAGGGATCCCAGCGGGAAGGTGGCCTTCGTGCGCCCCTCGTCAACCTCAGCCTTCTCGAGGTCTGCGGTGACCGACATACCACCCTTTCCAGCTGTAAAGCGCCATATTGCATCCAGCGTAAAGTTCAGCCCCGCCACGAATGCGCCACGGTCGTCCGTGTTCATTTCATCGACTCCCGCAAAGTAGTGACGCATGTTGTAGATCTTGTCGGCCGTTTCAAAGACCTGATCCTTTTCTTCATCACTCAATTCCGCGTAGTGCTCCACTGAATCGACTCGCTTCAGCAGGTTCTTCTCTTCGTCGGGCAGCTCGTCTATGGCCTGCACAAGGGAGGAATCCGTAGTGTTTTTCAGACAGTCATCGATAGCCTTCGCCGCTTGTTCGGCGAAGTCTTCCTTGGACATGTCCGCATAAGAAAGATCTTCGCCCGCGCCATTTTCGTTGGTAGCAGCTTCCCCTTCGTGCGCTTTCTCCGAGGCTTTCTCGACTGCCTGCTCGGCATCCTCGTTTGTGCTCATATTGCAGGCGGTAACGGATCCGGCGAGCGAAAGGGCCAGCAGTACTGCTGCAGATCGTCGTGTGTACGCATTCATTGTGGGGTTATCTCCTCAGGAAACACTGGCGAAACGAAGGGATAGCTTTTACCTCAATCTATCGGGAATCCGTCGGTCAAGAAGGCCCAAATGTGCAAAAGACCCCCACCCTGGAAAAACCAGGATGAGGGGTGAACTAAGCCTTCCGGCTAGCTTTTAGGATGCAGCCGGTGCGTTAACGTCCTCCGGCAGGGCAGCCTTAGCAGCCTCACACAGAGCGGTGAAAGCGTCGAAATCGTTGACGGCCAGCTCGGCCAGGTTCTTGCGGTCAACCTCGATCTCAGCCAGGCGCAGGCCCTGGATCAGACGGTTGTAGGTCATGCCGTTCTGGCGTGCGCCAGCGTTGATGCGCTGGATCCACAGCTTACGGAACTCGTTCTTGCGAGCCTTGCGGTCGCGGAACTCGTAAGTCTTGGAGTGGAGCATCTGCTCCTTTGCCTTGCGGTACAGACGAGAGCGCTGACCACGGTAGCCCTTAGCGGACTTCAGTACTTCGCGACGCTTCTTCTTGGCGTTCACTGAGCGCTTGACACGTGCCACGGTGATACTTCCTTTTCTTTAAATTGTGCACGCCTCACAAAAGCACTATCGGAAGTGCGGTTATTACTCGATGAGGCGGTGAGGTGAATAGGGGTGGAAAGGTGGGCTTTCGCTATGCCTTGCCCAGCAGACGCTTCATGCGCTTGACGTCAGCCGGAGCGACGTCCTCGGTACCCTTCAGGCGACGAGTGCGCTTGGAGGGCTTGCCCTCCAGCAGGTGGCGGCGGTTAGCCTGCTCGCGACGCAGCTTGCCAGAGCCGGTGATCTTGATGCGCTTTGCGGCGCCCTTGTGAGTCTTCTGCTTCATTGGTGAAAAACCTCTAACAACTAGTTCTGTTACTACTTCTTGCCCTTGCGGATCGGGCCCAGCACCATGGTCATGTTGCGACCATCCTGCTTCGCACGAGTCTCAACTACGCCGTACTCTTCGACGTCGTTGGCCAGGCGCTCCAGCAGGCGGAACCCGAGTTCCGGTCGAGACTGCTCACGCCCACGGAACATGATCGTGACCTTGACCTTCGAGCCCTTCTCCAGGAAACGAATAACGTTGCCCTTCTTGGTCTCGTAGTCGTGGTCGTCGATCTTCGGACGGAACTTCTGTTCCTTCACCACGGTCTGCTGCTGGTTCTTACGAGCTTCACGAGCCTTCTGGGCCTGCTCGTACTTGAACTTGCCGAAGTCCATGATCTTCGCCACGGGTGGCTTGGCGTTCGGTGCAACCTCTACAAGGTCGAGGTCAGCTTCATAGGCCAGCTTTCGCGCATCGTCTGTCTTGACGATACCGACCTGTTCGCCGCCTGGACCGACGAGTCGGACCTCAGGGACTCGAATACGGTCGTTGATGCGAGCTTCTGCGCTAATGTGAACTCCTCAGTAGCAGTTTGGTTAATGTCTTACCGACCCCTGCAGTACTGAAGATCCCCTGTGTTCCCCCACTATCACAACCACAGAAGCACCAGCGGGAACATATCCACGCTTCCATGCATTGCACTTCCGGATTTTCAGAACCCATCCGTGCCTGTGGCCACGACCCGAGCCCAACCTCTAAGGCGGTCTCTAGGTGGGAGAAGGAACCTCCACTTGCAGCCCGTTTCCAATTCCTTGGAGCAATGCGTTTCAAACAAACTGCCTGAAACAAAATGTCCCAAATGAACGGAACGAGACGGTAGTACCTGGAAGTATAACAAGTAACCAATAGAACACAAAACGCCCTGTCCGTTCCGATCTCTAGGAGCGGGAGCTGGCCAAAGAAAAGCGACCTTTAAGACATGAATGATTTTAAAAACAATCAGGATAGCAGGCACTCTAACGGGTCTAGTTCCGACAATAACCCATCCGATCTGGTGCAGCGCATCGAGGATGTTGCGCAAACGCATGCGAAGGTCCAGGCACAGCTGTTCGCTCTTCTGCGCGAGGTTGCTGTTAATCAGCAGAAGCTAGCGACGCCACAAGCCGCTGCCGCCCCACAACCCAAACATGCCACGCAAGTTCCCTCTCCGCAGGCACGGCTCTCCTCCCCGGTACAGCCTCAACGCACACAGCCACCACAGAACACGCAACCGCCACAACGGATCCAACCACCGCAGCGAACACAGCCACGCCAGCAGGTGCAGCCACCACGACCTATGCCGACGCAGCCGCCCCGCCCGACACGTCCGGTGGCGGCAACCCCATCAATGCAATCTCCCCGGCCACAGCAGGGACCTCCTCAGCAGAGCAAGCCGGAGCGTCAGCAACCTCAACGAGGGCAAGCTCAACCGCAGGGGCAACAACCGCAGAGACAACAACCGCACCCTCAACCACGTCCCGCTCCCCAACCGGTTGCTGTCAATAGGCTAAAGCAGTGGTGGGAAAAGGAGGATCTGGTTACTCGCCTGCTAGCGATTATCGGCGGTTCGATCACCGTCGTGGGTCTTACCTTCCTGGCTCTGCTGGCCTATGCTTCTGGCGTTCTAAGCCCAGAAGCCGCCGTCGTCCTCGCTGCTGTCCTCTGTGGAGGCCTGGCACTTGCTTCTACCATGATCCACCGGCGACAGCCGGACGGAGTCGGCGCATCGGCACTGCTTGTCGTTGCCACGCTGGGTGGCTTAGCTGATCTGTGGGTTTCGGTGTTCCAATTGAATTGGTTCGGTGAAGCGCTCGGCAGTGTCCTGACAGTGGTCATATGCGCAGCTGCCTTGGGGCTTGCGTATACGTGGAAGAAGGAGGTTCTGGCGGTCATCATCACCGCCTTTGCCCCACTTTTCATCGTTCCAATAGCCGCTGGCTTCCTTTCGATGTTCCCCGCCGACCAAATGACACAGCGGGAGATCCACAATGGCTACTTCGCGGGTAGCCTCTTGGCTGCCGCTATCTGCGGCTTTGCTGCTCGCTGGGGACGGCCATGGTTCAAGCTACAAATCACCGCGACGATCACATACATGGCCGCGCTGTTCATGAGTGCCCCATTCGTCCTCACAACGTTCCTGCTTGGCGTGGTTGGATTCACCCTGATTGCGATCATCAGCTTCGTACCACCGTGGGCTACGCGCCAGCTTCACATCAGTAGTGTCCTTGCCGTCGTAGTGGTTCCTGTCCTTATCCTTAGCAGCCACGATTCCTGGGGAAGCATTGCTTTTATCTCGGTGGTAACTCTTTTTGCCTACGTCATCGCGCACTTCAACGGAGCCATTTACAAAGTCGACTCCCATTACACGGCAAACGCTCCACTGCCTCCGACCGTGGCTACGTCCTTCCTGTTTTCGATCGCCGCGGGAACGCTGCCGATCGTCTTTCTCATCAGATTCTTCCGTTGGCAAAAACTCTCCGCGCTCAGCCGAGAAGACCTCGGTGGCGTCCAGATTATGAGCTACTCGACCGTAGCAATCGCCGTAGCCTTGCTGCTGTACTCCGCTGCAATTGTATGGGGACTGCCGCGGATACATAAGGCCGTGGCCTGGATCTCATTGGTCTGCTCGTTCTTGGTGGTGTTCACCTATGCCCCGCAAAGCTGGGTTGAGGCAGACAACATGCGCATCCCGGACTCCGCGATCGTGCTCGTCACCAGCCTGGCGCTTTCCGTGGCCTTGGCTTACCGGCATAAGTACCTCTTGGATTCGGGTCTACAGGGCATTGCCGGTCGGGAAGCCCCCGGTGCGACGGTCAATCCCGAATTGATTCTTATGTGTATCGGCGGAGTCACACTCATTTTGGCTTCGTCGGCGATTCCCGCGGTTGCAATGGCCATCTCGGCGACAAAGCTGTCGTTCATGATCGCCCATGTTTTCATCTCCGTCAGCTGGATGTTGGGTGCGGTATATCTGCTGTACCGCAACAACTCGAAGCTGGGATTAATCCTGGCAATCATCGCCACCGGGAAGCTCGTGTTCTATGACCTCTCCGTTCTGGGTGGATTGGTGCAGGCGCTGGCATTCCTGATCTGCGGCATGGTGCTGCTCATTGCGGCGGTTACGCGCGAAAAGCCGAACAAGAGCAATGGCATTACAAACATCCAAACGAATGCTCAGGTGCCCGCTACGCATATGGAGCCCGCGGCACCGACGGGTTCCCCTGTTCCGCCCCATGCTCAGCAGCCCCAACAGCCACAGCGTCCGGCACAGCCACAGCGTCCGGCACAGCCTCAGCAGCCAAGCCCTGGATCAGAGCATCGGCCGTAGATAACGGCCTGTATGGGAGGCCTCCACCGTTGCAACCTGCTCCGGGGTTCCCTCGGCAACCACCGTGCCGCCACCGGAGCCACCTTCCGGCCCCATGTCCACAATCCAGTCGGCTGCCTTAATTACATCAAGGTTGTGTTCAATGATGAGCACGCTGTTGCCCTTGTCCACCAGCCCCTGGATTACCAGCATGAGCTTTCGGATGTCCTCGAAATGCAGGCCGGTCGTCGGCTCGTCCAAGATGTACACAGTGCGCCCATTGGAACGCTTCTGCAGCTCCGCGGCCAGCTTCACGCGCTGTGCCTCACCGCCAGACAAGGTGGTTGCTGCCTGCCCCAGGCGCACATACCCCAGTCCAACATCCACCAGCGTGTTCAGGTAGCGCGAAATGGAAGTCACAGGTTCAAAGAACTCCGCAGCCTCAGAGATCGGCATGTCCAGAACTTCTGCAATGGACTTTCCCTTGTAGTGCACTTCTAGGGTTTCACGGTTGTAGCGCGCACCATTGCACACCTCGCAGGGGACATACACGTCGGGCAAGAAGTTCATCTCAATCTTCAACGTGCCATCGCCATGGCAGGCCTCACAGCGTCCACCCTTCACGTTGAAGGAGAATCGTCCCGGGCCATAACCGCGGACCTTTGCCTCAGTCGTCTCGGCGAACAATTTGCGTATCTTGTCGAAAACGCCCGTGTAGGTGGCCGGGTTGGATCGCGGAGTGCGGCCAATCGGACTCTGGTCCACCTGCACTAGCTTGTCCAAGTGCTCCGTGCCCGTGATCTTCTTATGGTGCCCGGGCACCTGGCGTGCCTTGTTCAGGGTATTGCTCAGCGACTTAGCCAAAATTCCATTAATCAGCGACGACTTACCCGACCCAGACACTCCCGTCACGACTGTCAGCACACCCAATGGCAGGGTGACATCCACGTTCTGCAGGTTGTTCTCCTGCGCCCCGTGTACCTGCAACACACGACCCTTATCTATCTCACGTCGCTTTTCCGGCACCGCGAGGATTCGCTCGCCGGAGAGGTACTGGCCGGTTAGAGACTTCTTTTCTTTAAGGATTCCCTCCGGCTCACCCTGGTAAACAATCTCGCCGCCGTACTCGCCAGCTCGCGGACCAATATCCACCAGCCAGTCGGCGGTGCGGATCGTATCCTCATCGTGCTCCACCACGATCAAGGTGTTCCCCAGATCCCGCAGATGCTGCAGAGTACGGATCAGACGTTCATTGTCGCGCTGGTGCAAGCCAATCGATGGCTCATCCAGCACGTACAGCACACCCGCCAAGCCCGAACCAATCTGTGTCGCCAAACGGATACGCTGCGCCTCGCCACCAGACAGTGTGCCCGCAGAGCGGGACATCGACAGGTAGTTCAATCCGACGTCCAAAAGAAACTTCAGGCGCGCCTGGATCTCCCGTAGAACCGCCCCGGCGATCATCTCCTCGCGCTTGGTGAGAGACAGGTTGTCCAGGAAACTACTGGCGTCGGCAATAGAAAGATCAGACACCTCGGCGATGGATAGTTCCCGATCCCCCGCAGCGATGGTTACGGCAAGGACCTCCGGCTTCAAGCGAGTGCCCTTACATGTCGGGCATGCGACCTCGCGCATGTAGCTGCGGTAGCGTTCCTTCGACCAGTCGGAATCGGTCTGGTCGAGCTTGCGCTTAAGGAAAGGCATCACGCCTTCGAAAGGTGCGTTGTAGTTGCGGGAGCGGCCGTAACGGTTGCGATAGCTCACCTTGATCTGAGTCTTGTGGCCATTCAGGAGGGCCTTGCGGTGGGCCGCCGAAAGCTCACTCCACGGTGACTTAGGATCAAAGCCCATCGCCTCGCCCAGCGCAGTCACAAGTTTGGTGAAGTACTTACTGTTCGGGCTCGAAGCCCACGGTGCAATCGCGTTAATGACCGGCGCATCCTCGTCCGGAATCACCAGCTTCTCGTCAACCTCCAGGCGCGTGCCCAAGCCGTCGCAGGCCGGGCAGGCACCGTAGGGAGAGTTGAACGAGAACGTGCGCGGTTCGAGCTCTTCCAGCTGCACCGCATGGCCGTTGGGGCACGCCATCTTCTCGGAAAAGCGTCGCACGCGGTTCGGGTCGTCCTCTGGCAGGCCGACGAACTCGAGTGCCACAATGCCGTCGGCCAGCTTCAGCGCAGTTTCGATCGAGTCGGTCAGACGCTGCTTCTGGGAATCCTTAACCTGCAGACGGTCAACCACCACGTCGATGTCGTGCTTTACCTGCTTCTCCAGAGTCGGGGGATCCGACAGCTGGTACACGGCGCCGTCGACGCGCACGCGGGAGTAGCCCTGTGCGGAAAGATTTTCGAAAAGGTCCACGAACTCGCCCTTGCGGGTACGCACCACGGGCGCAAGTACCTGGAATTTCAGCCCCTGTTCCATCGCGAGGATCTGATCCACGATCTCTTGGGGAGTTTGGCGCTGGATCACCTCGCCGCACTCCGGACAGTGCGGGGTACCAGTGCGGGCATAAAGCAGTCGCAGGTAGTCGAAGATTTCCGTCACCGTGCCCACTGTCGAACGCGGGTTGCGGTTTGTGGACTTTTGGTCGATGGACACTGCTGGAGACAGCCCCTCGATGAGTTCAACATCGGGCTTGTCCATCCGCCCCAGGAACATGCGCGCATAGGAGCTCAAAGATTCGACGTATCGGCGCTGGCCTTCTGCGAAGATCGTGTCGAAGGCCAGGGAGGATTTGCCCGATCCAGATAGCCCTGTGAACACGATCATCTTGTCGCGTGGCAGGTCGATATCCACGCCCTTGAGGTTGTGTTCGCTAGCACCACGGACAATCAGCTGATCGGCCACTATTCACTCCTTGCTTCTTTGTCCAACAACCCTGCTAGTCTACGCCATCGGCCAGACAACGTTAGTCTGGTGATATGCAGAAGGTCACTGAGTTTAGCCATCTTTCCGCACCGCGCGACGTGCAGGTTTTAAGTACTGACGCCCATACGTACGCAGTGACGACCGTGGGCTCTATGGACAACAATTGTTGGTTGCTGTGCCGGGACGGCGAGGCGCTGCTGGTGGATGCCGCCGATGATGCAGAACACCTGCTGGGCCTGGCCGAACGGCTGGGTGTGCGCATCACCGATGTGCTCACTACTCACCAGCATGCAGACCACACTCGCGCGCTGGCAGACATCCTAAAGGCGACAGGCGCCCGCCACCACGGGCCGCGCCTGGATGCCGAGGCGCTGCCCGTGGCGCCGGATCGGGTGTACGGAAACGACGAAGGTTCCCGGGAACCACTGGACCTGGCTGGTGCACAGCTGCCGGAGCTCGGCTTGCAGGTAGTCGAGCTCCGGGGCCACACCCCGGGCGGCTTGGCAGTGCTGGATTTGGCCGACGGGCGCGTGCCACGAGCGTGGGTGGGTGACAGTGTTTTCCCCGGTGGCGTCGGAAAAACAAACAATCCCGAGCAATTCCAGCAGCTCCTGGGCGACGTTCGCGACAGGATCTTCAGCCTCCCGGAGGACACTCGCATTCACCCTGGTCACGGCGACTCCACTACCGTCGGAGCAGAAAAGGGCAAACTTGCGGAATGGGCTGCACGGGGTTGGTAGCAAGCGGTGTACTTCCACTCGGGACGTGGTCACTTCCGGTAACCTGGATGAGTGATCGAGCACGACTAAAAATAGTCAAGGGTCGTGCCACCAACGATTGAGGAGTGTGTAGACCCAAATGTTCCGTACCCTTGCCCGCCCTTTGCTGGCATCCGCCTTTGCCGTCGACGGTGCTCAGATGCTGCTGAACAGCAACGAGTACGCCGAGGACGCAAAGGCCATTAACGGCACCCTGCGTTCCGTTCTGCCGCAGGATAAGGCCGGCCTGATTCCAGACGATGCAGAATCCACCGTTCGCATCGTTGGCACCACCAAGGTTGTAGCTTCTGCCCTGCTGGCAACGGGTAAGGCTCCGCGCCTGGCCGCCGCCACCCTGGCTGCGGTACAGATCCCGACGGCTCTGTCCCGCCACGCATTTTGGAACGCCACCAATGGTGCAGAGCGCAAGGAAGAGATCCGTGGCCTGGTTACCGACCTGGCTCTGCTGGGAGGCCTCGTCATCACTTCCGCAGACACCGCTGGAAAGCCGGGTCTGAAGTGGCGCGCACAGCAGGCAATGCCGGGTAAGTCCGAGCAGCAGAAGATGCTGGAGAACGCTCAGACCCAGTCCAAGGCTTTTGCCGCTAACGCTTCCGACCAGGCACAGGGCTTCTTTGCCAAGACGAAGGAGGTTGCCGGTCAGGTGCAGGAGAAGGTTGCCGACTATGTAGACGAGCACCAGGACGAGTGGAAGGAAACCGCCGAGAACCTGCGCGAGCGCGCAGCTGACTTCGGCGACCAGGCTTCCGATTACGCACAGACCGCAGCTGCCAAGGCGCAGGGCGCGTGGGATGACTTCGACTCTGAGGCCCTGAAGAAGGATCTTCAGAAGGCTACTAAGAAGTCGCGCAAGCGTGCGCAGAAGGCACAGAAGCAGGCTCAGAAGCGCGCCAAGAAGGCACAAAAGCGCCTGCAGAAGTAGCCCTTTTCTCCCCTCCTGCCGGTCTGGGTAGTGGGGAAAGAAAAAGAACCCCTGCCCAGGGGTTCTTTTTTTATGCTTGTTTCCCAGGATTCTGGCTGGGCTTCTGGCCGTGGCGCTTCTAGCGTGGACCGAAGTTCTGCATCAGGAAGTTGGCGATAATGCCGAGCGCTGCACGAGCTCCCATCACGAACAACAGGCAAAAGAGTATGATTGCTTGCTCTACCCCTTTAGACGCCTGCAACACACGCAGACTTCCGACTTAGACAGAAGGGAACCAGCAACCACCTTGGCGCCCAATAACGACATCGCCGCCGAGCAGAGCTACCTCGACGATCTCCTCTCCCGGGTAGATAACGCCCGCCAGAGATTGGAACAACGCCTCAAGGCCGTCCGCCTTGAAGCCGATATCGACGACCCGCAGGGACTCATGGTTCGCGACCGCGAGGCAAGGGACATTGCCCAACGCCTCGATTCCTATTCCGCTGCAGAAGTTGGTCTGATGTTCGGACGTATCGACGTCGAAGACCCGGAGGCGGAAAATCCCGCGCCTGGAAACGAAAAGCTGGATCGCCGCTATATCGGGCGCATCGGGTTGCACGATGACGACGAGCAGATGCGTACCCTCCTTATGGACTGGCGTGCTCCCCTAGCTCGCCCCTTCTACCTGGCCACCACCCTGCACCCCGACGGGGTACATACGCGACGACATATCACCACTCGTGGCCGCACAGTACGCAGCGTGGCAGACGAACAGCTTTCCAATACGCAAAACCCCGCTGATTCTGCGGGGGCGGGAGCGCGAGGTGGCGTCGCCAAAGAAGAGGCGCTGCTCGACGCAGTCAACAGAGCGCGCACCCCATATATGCAGGACATCGTCGAGACGATCGCGGCGGAGCAGGATAAGATCATCCGCGCAGAACACCGCGGAGTAACCGTCGTGCAAGGCGCACCGGGCACCGGAAAGACGGCCGTCGCACTGCACCGCGCGGCATACCTGCTGTACACATGGCGTGAGCAACTAAGCAACACTGGCGTGCTGATCATCGGGCCAAACGACCGCTTCCTTTCCTATATCTCGCAGGTGCTTCCGTCTTTGGGCGAAACCGGCGTGGTGCTCGCGACCCCTGGCACCCTTCTGCCGAACCTAAAAACCGTGCCAGAGACGAACCTGCAGGCGCGCGAAGTGAAAGGCTCGGGGGAAATGCTGACGATCCTTTCCGACGCCATCAAGGCGTATCAAACCGTGCCGGACACCGACATCGAGCTCAGCATCGACGGACTCAACGTGCAGCTGACACCAAAGATGGTGCGCTCAGCCCGCACTCGTGCTCGCCGCAGCCGGAAGCCACACAACCACGCGCGGGCGGCCTTCCTAGACCATGGGCTCAACACCCTGGCGGAGGCTTTGGGAGAAAACATTGGTGCCGACCCGCTTGGTGGCGCGAACCTGCTGGGTAAGGGGGACATTGCCACCCTGCGTGAGGAGCTCGGCGCAGACCCTGCGATCGTGGACGCGCTGGGGCAATTCTGGCCTGAACTGCACCCCACCGAGGTCTTAGAGCGGCTCTATGCAAACCCTGCCGCCATCGCCGTCGACTACGACGAGGACACTTGGCGCGGTCTTTCCGCCCATCCCAGCGGTGAATGGACTGACGCCGACGCGCCACTCATTGACGAACTCATCGACTTGCTTGGCTATGTCTCCGACGAGGAGTCCGCGGCCGAGGAACGTGAACAATGGCTGGAGAAGATCGCGGAGGCGCAGGAGGCTCTCGATATCCTTACCGGCTCGGCTAGCCAAGACCTCGACGATGGCTTCGCGCCCGAGGTGCTGATGGCCTACGACGTCATCGACGCGGAAACGCTCGCCGCCCGTCAGCGGGTACGCGATCAGCGCACTACTGCCGAACGTGCTGCAGCTGATAGTCGTTGGGCCTTCGGGCATGTGATCGTGGACGAAGCCCAGGAGCTAAGCCACATGGCCTGGAGGATGGTTTTCCGCCGCTCGCCGAACAAGTGGATGACGTTGGTCGGTGACCCAGCGCAGACGGGCAACCCCGGTGGGGTGGATAGCTGGTCGGAGGCGCTCTCGCCCTTCGTGGCTGACCGTTGGCAACTGCACCAGTTGACGGTGAACTATCGGACACCGAAAGACATTGCGGATCTTGCCGCACCTCTGTTGCAGCAGATCGATCCCGCTCAACCTGCGCCCGTAGCGCTGCGAGAGTCCGGCACGGGCGTGCGCTATGTAGTTCCCACGGATGAGATGCCACTGTCGGAAGGAGTGCGGGAGGCCATCGCGCAAGCCCGTGAACTGACAGGCGAAGAGGGACTGATCGGTGTCATTGCCGCGGCCCCGGACGCCTTGCGGTCGGCGATAGCCGAGCTGTTAGAGGCCACCGGCGCGGAAGTGGTGCTGGTCGATACGGCATCTGCGAAAGGGCTGGAATTCGACGAGGTTGTGCTGGTCGAGCCGGCAGACATTGTGGAGGCTTCCCCCCAAGGGCTCAACGATCTCTACGTAGCAATGACCCGTGCCACTCAGGGGCTTACAGTCGTGCACACGCGCCCGTTGCCGTGGTGCTAGATTAAAGTCCTAGTCTTTCATCCCTACGGTGTGAACGATCATCACGTCGCATTCCGCCTGGCGCGCAGCGTCGGCAGGCACACTTCCCAGTAGTCGGCCTGTCAGGGAATTGATCCCACGGTTTCCGACCACGAGCAGATCCGCTCCCTCGCTCTTCACGATGCTCATCAAAGCCTCGACGGGGTCGCCTTCCTTCAGCACCGCACGGATCTTTGCCGCCCCTGCGTCCTCAGCTTCTTTTCGTGCGGACGCCAACACCTCAGACGCAGACATTTCACCTTCCACAGCGGTGGTCTGCTTTGCCGCGGTATCCGCATGCTCCCCCACATACGCGCTGGCCAGAACAAGCTCTGCATTCATTGCTGCGGCCACGCCTGCGGCACGTCGCACTGCTAGAAAAGAAGATTCTGACCCATCGGTTCCGACCACGACTGTGTTGTACATAACCCCAATCTTACAACCCAGCGTCGATCATGCCCCGTAGTTCCTTTTTTAGGTCCGCGATTTCATCGCGGAGGCGGCCGGCGAGCTCGAACTTCAGCTCCTTGGCCGCCGATTTCATCTGTTCGGTCATCTCTTGGATGAGCTTTTCTAGCTGTGGACGTGCCATTGGCTCATCGGTGGAGCCGCGTACCAGCGCCCAATCTGCTTCGGGCGATTCGCCCTTGCCACCGGAGGTGGTATCGGCGTCATTTCCTGCTTCTGCCTCAAGCTCCGCAACCTGATCCAAGATATCGGCGATCTTCTTGCGCAAGGGCTGCGGGTCAATTCCGTGCTCCTTGTTGTAGGCGATCTGCTTGGCACGGCGGCGCTCCGTTTCGTCGATGGCGTACTGCATAGAGTCGGTGACCTTGTCCGCGTACATGATGACTTCGCCCGAGACGTTGCGGGCTGCACGACCGATGGTCTGGATCAGGGATCGTTCGGATCGCAAGAAGCCCTCCTTGTCCGCATCCAAAATAGCGACCAGCGATACTTCTGGCAGGTCAAGGCCCTCACGCAGCAGGTTGATACCGACCAGTACATCGAATTCGCCGAGGCGTAGTTGGCGCAGCAGCTCCACGCGCTTGAGCGTGTCGATATCTGAGTGCATGTAGCGCACCTTTACACCATGTTCCAACAGGTAGTCGGTGAGATCCTCTGCCATGCGCTTGGTCAGGGTGGTCACCAGCACGCGCTCGTTCTTCTCGGTTCGCTGACGGATCTGCTCAATCAGATCGTCGATCTGGCCTTCGGTTGGACGCACCTCTACCTTCGGATCCACGAGGCCAGTCGGGCGAATGACCTGCTCCACATATTCGCCTTGGGCGGCGGCAATCTCGTAATCGCCGGGGGTCGCGGACATATAGACGCACTGGCCTTTACGATCGTCGAACTCTTCCCATGTCAATGGCCTGTTATCCAGGGCACTAGGAAGGCGGAATCCGTGCTCCACCAGGTTGCGTTTGCGGGACATGTCGCCTTCGAACATGCCGCCGATCTGTGGGACGGTCACGTGTGACTCGTCGATAATCGTGAGGAAGTCCTCCGGGAAGTAGTCGATTAGCGTAGCGGGCGCAGACCCTGCCGCACGTCCGTCAATATGGCGGGAGTAGTTCTCGATGCCGCTGGTAAAGCCCACCTGTTGGATCATTTCCAGGTCGTACTCGGTGCGCATGCGGAGGCGCTGAGCCTCCAACAACTTGCCGCGGTTTTCCAATTCCTCCAGCCGCTGCGCCAGCTCCTCCTTAATCGCCTGCATAGCCTTTTCCATGCGTTCCGGACCCGCCACATAGTGGGTGGCTGGGAAGATGCGCAGTTCGTCAACCTGGCGAATCACGTCTCCCGTCAAGGGATGGATGTAGTACAGCGCATCAATGTCATCTCCGAAAAACTCCACACGAACTGCCAGTTCCTCGTAGGCGGGGATGATGTCTACCGTGTCGCCCTTGACGCGGAATGTGCCGCGGGTAAAGGCGACGTCGTTGCGGGAGTATTGGATATCCACCAGCAGGCGCAGGAACCGATCGCGTTCGACCTCCTCGTCGACCTTCAAGACCACCGAGCGGTCGAGGTACGACTGTGGGGTTCCCAGGCCGTAGATGCAGGAAACGGACGAGACCACCACCACATCCCGGCGCGATAGCAGCGCAGAGGTCGCGGAGTGACGGAGCCGCTCCACGTCTTCGTTAATGGAGGAATCCTTTTCGATGTACGTATCCGTCTGCGCGATATACGCCTCTGGTTGGTAGTAGTCGTAGTAGGAAACGAAGTATTCCACTGCATTGTTTGGCAAGAGGCTCCGCAGTTCGTTAGCCAACTGTGCCGCCAATGTCTTGTTTGGCGCCATCACTAGGGTGGGGCGCTGTTCCTTCTCAATCAGCCACGCCGCGGTCGCGGACTTACCGGTACCGGTGGCGCCCATCAGCACCACGTCGCGCTCGCCTCTGTTTAACCGCTGGTGCAGTTCCTCGATAGCCTTCGGCTGATCGCCAGCGGGTTGATAGTCGCTGATGACTTCGAACTCCGCATTCGATCGCTCGACCTCCCCTACGGGACGAAACTCGGAGTACGACAATTCGGGACGTTCTGCTGCAAAGGCCATGCGCACCAGTCTACTTACCGCCCCGGACACCGCCTGCCGTGCTGTTACCCAGCGCTTTTGCTATGGCCGTTCTAAGGTTAATCACATGAAGCTCTTCTCCCGCGGTCGTGCCGCTATCGCCCCTGTCATCGCCCTTTCGCTCTTGGTTACTCCCTCTGCCGTTGCCGCGCCAGCGCCGGCTATGCCCGCCGTTCCACCGATCGTTGCCGGTCCCGCGCCGATCGGCCCCAACACCGTGGTTATTCCCGGCGAACTGTTGCCGGTCGGCCCCAGCGGGGCTCGCACTGCCCGCACTGTTGATGACGCCTACTCCGCAGCTGCCATAGCCGCTCAGTACATGAACAAGGATCCTCGCCCGGCGCTTGCTAGACTCTCCCCAGCTCGACGTACCGAGATCAAGCACATCCTGAAGGTGTTGGAAGCTCCCGTCCAAAAGCCTGGAGAGTCCACCAGTCCGCGCGCAACCGTGGTTGTCCTCGGTAATGGTCTGAACCCGGACGGTTCTGTACACCCGAACCTACAGCGCCGCCTGGAGGTAGCCCGGGACTACGCCCTAAAGCACCCCGCTAGCCCTATCATCACCTCGGGTGGAAAGACCGAACATGGCCACGTAGAGGCCCAAGCGATGAAGAATTGGCTAGTCAAGGCTGGCATTTCCCCACAGCGCATTCATGTGGAAGGCAACTCCTGGTCCACCATCAGCAACGCATGGCACAGCGCGAAGGTGTTCGCTCGCATGAACAAGCATGCCACCAGCGCTCCCCGCAGTACGGCGTTGCCTCGCCAGCTGGTCATCGCGACCACCGATAGCCACCTGCACCGAGGTGTAAGTGACTACCGCATCGCCTTCGGCCCCCGTACCACCGTTTATGGCCTGGCTTCGAAGTCCGACCCGGTGCAGCAGCGGAACCTAGCCAAGGAACGCATGTCCCGCTACCGCGACGCGGTGGGATTGTATATCTTCCCGGAGACAGTCGTAGCCGACGGCCTTCCGCCGATCTTCGGAGCTGGTATCCCCCGCTTCTGGTAGGTTTTACAGCCCGTCCCAGAAGCCATCGACCTGAGTCAGCAGGTCTTCCAAACTGCCGGAGTTGTCCAACACCGTATCTGCAGCACTTAGGCGAGTCTCCCGATCGATCTGGGCGGCGATGCGGCGCCGGGCGTCGTCCTCATCCAGGCCGCGGTGCTGAACGAGGCGTTCGATGCGCAGCTCATCGGGAGCATCCACCACCAGTACATGATCGACCTTATTCACCTCGCCATTCTCAATGAGCAAGGGCATGTCGTAGACCAGTACTTCCGCACCCGATTCCCTGCCCTGTTTGAATAGCTCCTCCGTGCGCGCACGAATACGCGGATGGGTGATCGCGTTGAGCTTCTTTGTGGCTTCCGGGGTAGCAAAAGCCTGGCGAGCCAACTCAGCACGGTTCAGCGTTCCATCGGGGTTTAACACCCCATCAAAGGCCTCCGCCAGCTCAGCCAAAGCTGGCTGACCTGGTTCGACGATCTCGCGCGCCACCAGGTCGGCGTCAACAATAAAAGCACCGAGCTCCGCCAACCGCGACGAGACGGTTGACTTGCCCGATCCGATTCCACCAGTTAGCCCAATTGTGATCATGAGGCCATGCTAGCGGCTACAGGGAACCGGAAATGGTGTTCCCGGCCAAACGGCACTGGTAGTAGCTGGCGGCGAGGTTGCCGAAATCGACGCGCAAAGCATTGGCCTTGTAGATATCCTGCTCCGCGACGGCGGCATCCCACTTCTTACGCACCTCATCGATCTGCTGATTCAGGTTCTGGCATGCCTTCGGCACTCGCGAGGAGCTGCCGGAGCTGCCCGTCGCAGGCACCTCGACGGTGGGAAGCGGCTGGAGGGTCTCAGGTGCAGTGCCAGAGTCCGCAGCACCAGCGAGTCCCGCTGCAGTGGAAAGGGATAGGCAGGTAGCGGCGACAATGGAAGCGATGCGAGAGGTTTTTGCCATATGGGTGAATATAGCGAAGCTCCCCAGGCGGTGCAGCACAACATGTGTAAACATTAGCTTCATGAAGAACACATTCAGCGCCCGTCGCTCCCTCGCAGCTACCCTCTCCACCGGCACAATCCTCGCCACCGCATCCGTGGTGACCGCCCTTTCCACAGGTCACGCCGCCGCAGACCCGTGCTGGACCTACACCCCCACCATGAGCGATGGCCTGGCAACTAGCAGCACCGGTTCCCTGGCAGGCAGCCTGGGTCAACCGCAATGGCTCACCGGTAAGCCTGAAGGAATGCCCACGGTCACCGGCAACACCGAGGCACTGCATATGCTCACGGGGCGCTTTGGGCCAGATCGCACCGACAAGACCGGGCTTAGCTCCACCGACCTGGGCATCATGTGGGATTCCGGAGACGGGCGCGTGCTCGCCGCCTTCGGCGACTCCTTCCGCTGCGGGCCTGGTAACAATGGCTGGCACTCCAATGCGCTGTACGAAACGGACGACATGGACCCCTCTAACGGGATCTACCTGACCGGCCCTGCCACTGGAAGTCACTCCGAGGAGTTCCTCCCCGCATCGCTGAAGATCGACGGGGTGGAGAAAACCATTATTCCTACCGCCGGCATTGAGGTTAATGGTGCACAGTATGTGGACTTCATGTCCGTCCGCGACTGGGGTCGCCCAGGACAGTGGCGCACCAACTACGCTGCGACCGCGAAGTCCACTGATGGCGGCAAGACTTTCTCTGTAGTCCGCGATTCCTACCGCAGTAGTTCCGTGGCCTCTGGGGATAGCCGCTTGCCAGACTTCCCCGCTCACTCCCCCGGCGCCGATAACTTCCAGATGACGGCCTTTGCTAAGCCTCCTCAAGGCACGGCTGCCGAGGGCGGCTATGTCTACGTCTATGGAACGCCTTCGGGACGCTCCGGCCAGGCTCGGTTGGCGCGCATCAGCGAAGCGGACTTCCCCAACTTCAGCTCTGCAGAATTCTGGGATGGCCAAGGATGGACCACGCGAATGGACGCGGCGAAAACTGTGCTGGACGGGCGAGTTTCCGAACTATCGGTGCAGTACAACAAGCACCTCGGCAAGTGGTTGGCCCTGTACGAAACCACCCAGGGCATGGTACTGCGGCAGGCCGATAAACCAGAAGGACCCTGGAGCAGCGAGAAAACACTGATCTCCAGGGCCCAGGTGCCGGATATCTATGGCGGTTTCATGTACCCGCACCAGACTGACGGGAACCTGTACTGGGTAGCCACGTCGTGGAATAGCTACAACGCGGTGGTGTACAAGACCGATCTGGCGAAGGTCTTCTAGCGCCGCGAGAGCGCTAGGGCACTAGCGCTCGATGATGGCGACGATGCCCTGACCACCTGCAGCGCAGATGGAGACCAGGGTGCGGCCACCGCCGTTTTGCTCCAGCACCTTCGCAGCGGTAGCGATGATGCGGCCGCCGGTAGCGGCGAACGGGTGGCCAGCTGCCAGGGAGGAGCCCTTGACGTTCAGCTTCTCGCGGTCGATAGCGCCCAGAGCGCCGTCCAGCCCCAGACGCTCGCGGCAGTACTCGTCGGACTCCCATGCCTTCAGGGTGGCGCAGGTCTGGGAAGCGAAAGCCTCGTGGATCTCGTAGAAATCGAAGTCCTGCAGGGTGAGGTTGTTGCGCTTCAGCAGGCGAGCCACCGCGTAGGTCGGGGACATCAGCAGGCCATCCGGGGTCATGCCATCGCGACCGTTGATGAAGTCAACGGAAGCGATCTCGGAATCGACCAGGTAAGCCTTGACCGGGAGGTTGTGCTCTGCAGCCCATTCCTCGGAGGAGATCAGGACTGCGGAAGCGCCGTCGGTCAGCGGGGTGGAGTTACCGGCGGTCATGGTGGCCTTGGTGCCGTGCTGCTCGGCGTCCTTCTTGCCGAAGACCGGCTTCAGCTTAGCCAGCTTCTCGACGTTGGAGTCCGGGCGCAGGTTGGTATCGCGCTGCACGCCCAGGAACGGGGTGATGAGATCCTCGAAGAAGCCCTCCTCGTATGCCTTAGCCAACTTCTGGTGGGATTCTGCCGCCAGCTGATCCTGCTCCTCGCGGGTCAGGCCGAATTCGCGGGCGGTGATGGCCGCGTGGTCACCCATGGACAGTCCGGTGCGGGGCTCGCCGTTGTTCGGCTGCTCCGGGGCCAGCTGGGAGGGGCGGATCTGGCCGACCAGCTTCAGGCGGTCGGTGGTGGTCTTCGCGTTGTTCAGCTTGATCAGGGTCTTGCGCAGCTGATCGTTAACAGCCAGAGGTGCGTCGGAGGTGGTGTCTACGCCGCCGCCGATGCCGGACTCAATTCGTCCCAGGGCGATAGCGTCGGCAACCTGCACCAGGGCAGCCAGGCCGGTGCCGCAGGCCATCTGCAGGTCGAAGGCCGGGGTGGTGGAGGACAGTGCGGAGCCGAGGACGGTCTCGCGGGTCAGGTTGAAGTCGCGGGAGTGCTTCAGCACGGCGCCGGCGACAACCTGGCCCAGTTCCTCGCCCTGCAGGCCATAGCGTGCGACCAGGCCATCGATGGCGGCGGTCAGCATGTCTTGGTTAGACGCGTTCGCGTACTCCTTGTTGGAACGTGCGAACGGGATGCGGTTGCCGCCCAGGATGGCGACCTTGCGGGGTGCTCCGTTAGTCATATTTTTGTGTCACTCCATCGAAGAATGTGAATTGAAAGAACGTTTTCCTACACGGTGTGCTCGATCACACCGTATGGTTATACATGAGAACATACATTGTCACGGCTATGCACGTGTGCGTATTGCCGACAAGACTTGTATATTTCGCGCTCACTTGCCGCACATTGCGATGAGGAAGCGTAAATCTCCACGTAGTCTTCAACCACATACTTCTATCGACATGAGGAGTTTAAGCTAGTGCCTGAAAACCAGGATGCATACCTGAAGTTCATCAACTCGGATCTCGGCAAGAAGGTCTCCAAGCAGGTTGGCCTGCCGGTACCGACGAAGCTGCGTCGTTACAAGGAGGGCGAGCCCGCCCTGGACGGTCGCGTACTGCTGGGTGGCTCCGGTCGCCTGATCGGCCGTATCGAGGAGCTGCTTGCCGACGATTACACCGTCTCCACTTCTGCTGGCGATAACAAATACGCCGGTCTGGTCTTCGACGCCACCGGCATCACCAAGCCAGAGGATCTGCGCCAGCTGTACGACTTCTTCCACCCGGTCATGCGCCAGCTACAGCCCTGCGCACGCCTGCTGGTTATCGGCACCACCCCGGAACTGATCAACGACGTTGACGAGCGCATCGCTCAGCGTGCCCTGGAGGGCTTCACCCGCTCCGTCGGTAAGGAGCTGCTGCGCGGCGCTACCATCCAGCTGGTCTACACCGCTCCGGATGCTGCCGCCGATCTGGCTGGCCTGGAGTCCACCCTGCGCTTCGTGCTGTCTGCTAAGTCTGCCTTCGTGGATGCACAGGTTATTCGTGTTGACGCCCAGTCCGCGACCGCCCCGGCTGATTGGAACAAGCCTTCCGAGGGCAAGATCGCTGTGGTTACCGGCGCTGCCCGTGGTATCGGTGCCACCATCGCAGAGGTGCTGGCTCGCGACGGCGCAAAGGTCATTTGCGTGGATATTCCGCAGGCTGGCGAGGGCCTCGCCGAGACCGCCAACAAGGTCGGCGGCACTGCCCTGCCGCTGGACGTTACTGCGGCAGACGCTGCGGACAAGCTGAAGGAGCACGCTGAGGCTCGCCACGGCGGCCCGGTTGACATCATCGTTCACAACGCTGGTATCACCCGCGATAAGCTGCTGGCCAACATGGACGAGGGTCGCTGGGATTCCGTTATCGCCGTGAACCTGGTTGCACCGGTTCGCATCACCGAGAAGCTGCTGGAGAACGGTGGCCTGGCCGACAACGGTCGCGTCATCGGTGTGGCCTCCATTGCCGGTATCGCCGGTAACCGTGGTCAGACCAACTACGGTGCTACCAAGGCCGGCGTGATCGGCTTTGTCGATTCCTTCTCCGACAAGCTGGCTGACCGTGGCATCACTGTCAACGCTGTTGCTCCGGGCTTCATTGAGACTCAGATGACCGCTGCTATCCCGTTCGGCACCCGCGTCGGTGGCCGTCTGCTCTCCTCCCTGCAGCAGGGTGGCGAGACCGTGGACGTTGCCGAGACCATTGCCTACTTCGCTTCCCCGGCTTCCCAGGCTGTCACCGGCAACGTTGTCCGCGTGTGTGGCCAGGCAATGCTGGGAGCCTAAGCCGAGCCTCTTCGAGCGAGCTGTAGAGAAAGGAGCCACGACTAGTGGTTGACTACAAGAAGCTGGACTCCATCCCGGTTCTGATGGAGGAATACCGCAATGCAGTCAAGGATGTTGTTCCGGGTGTGGGTAGCTCCCGCAGTGCCAAGGAGAACCCAACGACTGCGTTCAAGGTTGAGGGCGTCAAGATCAACGTGCCCGAGCTAGCGGCCTACAACGCGGCAACGGGTCTGCGTCTGCGCAACGAGCTGCCGCTGACGTACCCGTACGTGCTGAGCTTCCCTATCGTCATGAAGATCCTGACGGCCAAGGACTCCCCCGTCAACGCCGTGGGGCTGGTGCACCTGACCAACCGCATCGAGCAAACCCGCGACCTGACCGTGGATGACGTACTGGATATCCGCGTACACGCGGAGAACCTGCGCCCGCACACCAAGGGCGTGTTGCTGGATGTTGTCACCGTTGTCTCCGTAAACGGCGAGGACGTATGGAAGCAGACTAGTGGCTTCCTATCCAAGGGTGCGAAGCTGTCTAGCTCCTCCCCTTACAAGGATCAGCAGCCGACCGACGGCCGTATTCTGGAGCCGGCTGAGTTCGACGAGTACAACGCAACTCCTACCGCGAAGTACCGCGTGACCCCGGCGGATATTCAGGAGTACGCGCAGGCTTCGGGTGATAAGAATCCGATCCACGTCTCCGGCATTGGTGCGAAGGCGTTCGGCTTCCCGGCCGTCATCGCGCACGGAATGTGGTCCGCCGCCACGATGCTGCGTGGCTTGGAGGGTGTGCTGCCGTCCGCCGCACGTTTCAGCGTGGAATTCGCCAAGCCCGTTACGCTGCCGACCACCGTGGCATTCTTCGCCGAGGCTGCGGGCGACAAGGCCTACCCGCGCCCCAGCGAGTGGGATCTGCAGCTGCGCAAGGCTTCCAAGTTGAAGACTCTGCACGCAGTGGGCAAGATCGAGAGAATCTAGCCACCGTAAGTTGGGTGGACCGAACTGGCTGGACAGCTGCCGTTTAGATAAGTTTCGGTAGAATACGCTGGTTCTAAAAGAGCTCGTGGTGCGTACATCGCGCCACGAGCTTTCTTCTATCTATCGCCAGGGTCCTAGTAGAACGACGCCTAACTGTGGGACGACGCCTAACTGACCGCCCAGTAGTAGGTCAGCACACCTTGCCCGATCAGGACGATTGGGATGAAGGCAAGGGACGCCACCACGTCAATGAATGTGATGACTTTGGCCATGCGAGCCTCGGCTAGTTCGTCCGGCTGACGATTCGCGATAAAGGCTAGAACCATCATCGAGATGACGGTGACCAGGGCGGCTGCAGCCCATGGTTGCCAACTATCAGTAGCACCGTTGAAGACCCACGCATTCACACCAAACTTATCAGTGGAGTCCTTGCCAGTCTGCGTTTGGTCGCCTGAGAGCCAATGCACGAAGCTGCCAGCGCTCATGGCGAGGCCAGTGATTCCGGCGATGAGCAGAGGGCTAATGATGCGAGCATCCGAAAAGCCATTCGTACGCAGGATCAAGATGATCGCCAGCAGGGCTGCAATGAGCCCCTGTTGCCAGTAGCTGCTTGAGTTGAGAACAAGAACAATGAGGGCGCCCATGATTGTTGCGGCCCAGCTAATACCGCGACTAATTGCTTCAGTGCGCAGGGCGGCAGCGCGAATGGATTCGCGGCTAATGGATTCACCTGCGTCACTGCGACGCAGCATCGCGGCAAGCCCGGTGCTACTGATGGCAAGAGTCGACGTGGTCAGTAGCATCGCAATAGGCAGCCAGGCTGTCCACGCAGCCAGCGCAAAAGGACTTGCTCCAAGGAAGGTTGCCAGGCCGAAGACCGCCGCAGCAATGGCGACGATTCCGGCTGCAACCGCTGTAGCTGTCGCTTGCCTACTCAGCGCGATCCAAGCTGCGATGGCTGTACAGAGCGCAGTGATGCTAATTGTCCAGGCTAGCCCTGGCGCACTTTCCACGGGGCGTAACACGGCTGCAGAGACAATGAACCCAAAGATAGGCAGGGCCCACGCCAACTTCTGTGCCCACGGACGGGGCTTCCACAGGGCAATCCCGATTGCCAGGAGGGTCAGGATAGTAGCGGTCACGACGCTTGTGATTCGACCTGAGTTCCACGCCTCCACAACGTGTCCGCTGGCTGACGAGCTATGCCCAAAGCCAAGCCCTGCGAGACTACTACCCCACACACTCTTGAGTGCGACGAAGCCAACCAGCGTAATAGTGGCCAACATAGTTGCCAGCAGTCCATCTGTGCGGGTGGTTCCAGACCACGCAAACTGGGAGGCTCCAATGGTGCTGCGCATTTCGGCCATGATGTCATCGACAAATGGTGCGTGGGCGGCTTCAGCTCGCTGCGACAGGTAAAGCTTGTGCCCGTCCAGCACCTCATAGTCTTCGAGAGAGCGCTCAGCGTTGATAATCCCCGTTTCTGGGGAGGACAATACCCACAGGTGCGCGGTAGCTTCCACGTCTGCGGTAAATTTGGAATCTGCTACTCGTCCCCGGAACAGTTCCACCACGTCATCGAGGTAGTCGATAACGGGCCTGTGTGCTGGGAGGCTGACATCCAGTTGATGGTCTTGCCAAAACACACTTAATCTCACAAACATCGCAGACATAGTAGTAATGATTACATGGATTGTCGTGTGGCACGTGGCTGGGTGCCCTTGTATGCGCCTAGTGGCCGATTGTCCTGTTGATCCCCGATACGTGCGTAGAGAGTTTTTGCTGAAGTAATGTCCACCAAGATTATTCACCGTCCGGCCCGCGCGAATCGAGCCATAATGCCACAAGGGCCGTTGGAGTTGGCTCAGATTCCAACGATTCGTTCCAATGGCGCGGCGGCGAATGCGGTTACGTTCCTGCTACCAGTTATTGGTGGCATGGGCATGGTGCTCATGATGATGTCGTCCGGCAACCCTATCCGCATGGCCATTGGCTCGGTGATGTTCGTGATGGTGATTGTCAGCGCGCTGGTGATGTTCGCGCGTTCGCGCACGGGCAAGCGCAAGGAGGCCGAAACAGCCCGCGTTCGTTTCTTGGAGCACCTGAAGGAAATGGAGGCGAAGGCAAAAGACAAGGCAACTGAGCAACAAAAAGTCGCAGCAATGCGCAGCCCCGAGCCAGGCGCGCTGCAGGATGCCATTCGAAATCCCTTCCGTCTGTGGGAGCGGCGTCGTGGTGACGAAGATGTTTTGGTCACCCGCATCGGATCAGGAACGTGCAAGCTGGCGTGCGGCATCAAGGTGAAGGAGGCCACGGATCCGTTGGCCATTCCGGAGCCGATCTCCCAAGCGCACGCAGAACGCATGCTGAAGCGTACTCAAACCGTGGAGAATACTCCCATCGCCATTCCCGCCCGTGGTGTGGTCAGTTTGGTGGGATCTCCACAGCTGACAACGGAGGCCCTCCGCACGATTGTCACCCAGGCGGCGGTGTTTCATGCTCCTGACGATGTGCGTTTCCACTTTGCATTGCCGTTGGCTGATCATGCGGATACGGCAGATTGGGCGCTGTGGCTTCCTCACGTCTTGAGTGAGGACGAGTTTGATGGTCCTCTGGGTAAGCGCCAGGTGAGCCACGATGAAACTTCTGCCCAATCGTTGCTTCAGGAGGTGGAGCGCCGCAATGACGAGTTGAAGGAGCGCGCCCGGTACCAAATGAAGTCTCTGGAGGAGCCTTTCATTGTGGTGGTGCTGGACATGGATTCCGAACATGGGCGCTGGCTGGAGGGCCAATTGTCTCAGGTGTTGAGTCTGGAGAAAGCCCGTATTGCTGTGCTGGCCACGTCTCTGCGTCAGCAGGATGAGCCGAGCCACGTGGACGTTCGTGTAAGCATTGAGGATTCCCGCGAATTCCAGGTTCAGCTGATCGACCGGGGTGAGGTGCGCGAGCCCAAACCTGGCGAGGATGGCTTTGTAGAGCGCATGCTGTATGGAGGCTTCCGTGGCCGGTTGGATCAGGTCTCCCCTGCCTTAGCGGAATCCGTAGCGCGTTCGCTTTCACCTCTACGCTTGGTGGAGGATGCCACGCCCGACGCTCCGCTTGAACAGACCATCGGCTTGGATGCGATGCTGGGCATTGACGACTTTGCCACCTACGACATTGCCCACCAATGGAGTCCGGGCGGCGCGGATGAGTTCTTGAAGGTGCCTTTCGGAATCGACGCCGAAGCGCAACCGGTCTACCTAGATATCAAGGAATCGGCGAAATCCGGAATGGGTCCACACGGCCTATGTGTGGGCGCGACCGGTTCAGGTAAGTCTGAGGTGCTGCGCACCATCGTCTTGGCTCAGGTGATCAACCACCATCCCGATCAGCTGTCGCTGGTTCTGGTGGACTTTAAGGGTGGCGCGACGTTTGCCGGCTTGGAGCCACTCCCTCACACGGCTGCGGTGGTGGATAACTTGGCGGACGAGGCTGGCTTGGTGGATCGCCTGCATAATTCAATTTTGGGCGAGATTCAGCGTCGCCAGCATGTTCTGCAAAAGGCTGGCAACTTGGCCAATGTTGCAGAGTACAACGCCATTCGACAAAAGCAGATCGACCAGGATGGCTCGACCTCCATGGATCCTCTGCCTGTCCTGTTTGTGGTGATCGATGAGTTTGGTGAGCTTCTGGCAGCCAAGCCGGAGTTTATCGAATTGTTTGTGCAAATCGGGCGCATCGGCCGTTCCATTGGCGTGCACCTTCTCTTGGCTTCTCAGCGTTTGGAAGAGGGCCGCCTGCGCGGCTTGGAGTCTTACCTGTCCTATCGTATTGGCCTGCGTACGTTTTCCGCGTCCGAATCCCGCACGGCCATTGGTTCCACGGCAGCCCACGAGCTTCCCCCAATTCCTGGTTCGGGTTATTTGAAGGTGGATCCGGATATCTTTGACCGCTTCAAGGCCGCTTATGTGTCGGGACCGTACACATCCTCCGCAGCTCAGGAAGAGCGCGAGCTTCCACCTGTTCCGATGCCTCTGGAGCTAGAGAATACGACGGAAAGCTGGCTGCAGCAGCGTGTTGAGGCTCACCAGCTCTCGCTGGCTACGAATGCCAAGAAGTCGGCGAATATCCAACCAACGGAAGAACCAACTACGACGTTGGAGCTGGTTGTGTCCCGCTTGATCCCCGCTGCGGCTCCTACCCGTCAGATTTGGCTTCCTCCGGTTCCTGACAGGATCGATCTTGGCTCGGCGTTGGGCCAGGTAGAGCTCACATCTGACCGCGGCATGCGTGCTCAGCGCACCGGTCAACTGCAGATTCCTCTGGGGCTAAAGGATAAGCCTTTGGAGCAGTGGCAGGGCCCGCTTGTTGTCGATTTGGCGGGTTCGCAGGGCAATGTCGCTATCATGGGTGCTCCCCAATCGGGCAAGACGACAACGGTGAAGTCTCTGGTTCTGGCCACGGCTCTGACGCACACTCCTGCGGAAGTGTCCATGTACATCGCGGACCTGAATGGTTCGGCGTTCACCGCATTTGCAGAGCTTCCTCATGTTGGTGATGTGGCAACTCGTTTTGATGAGGACAAGCTGCGCCGCATGTTTTCTGAAATGCTGCAGTTCCTCGCCGATCGCGAGCGTATTTTCGCTGAGCATCACTTGTCCAGCGTGGAAGATTTGCGGGTTGCACACGCGGCGGGTCGTCTTCCGGAGCTGCCCAGCGCCGATGTCTTCCTCATTATCGATGGCTGGGCCACTCTTCGTCATGACTTTGAGGATCTGGCAGAGCAGGCTCAGAACTTGGCTGCCCGTGGCCTGGGCTATGGCGTACACGTGGTGTTTGCAACGGGACGCTGGGCAGATTTCCGACTGCAACTGCAGGCTGTAATTGGCACAAAGCTGGAACATCGCCTGAATGATCCTCTGGATTCTTCAATCGGGAAGAAGCCACAAGAACAGTTGGCGGGTCAGCCGACGGGTCGCATTTTGTCGGCGGACAAGCTGTTCTCCCATGTGGCAAGCCCTGTGCTGAACCAGCCAGATGTGGTTCGGGAGCAGTCCATGCAGGCGTTGATTTCCGCGATTGCTCAAGCAAGCCCATTTAAGAATGCGCCTGCGGTACGCATGTTGCCGGAGAAGGTAATGCTGCAGGAGTTGATTGAGGCCAGCGGCGGTCAGCCTGCTGTGGTGGCGTTGGCGGAATCAACGTTGCAGCCGGTGCGCTTCGATTTGGATGGCGCTCAGCGTCATTTGTTCATTGTGGGTGAGCATGCGTCAGGCAAGACTACGGCGCTTCGCGCGTTGATGTCGGAGGCAATTCGTGGCAAGCAACCGGGCCAGGTGATGTTTGGTATTTTCGACGCCCGCCGCACCTTGCTTGGCGAGTGTCCTGAGGAGTTCCTGGGTGAGTACGCGGGCACAAAATCCGCGGCGGAGTTATTGGCAAAAGGTATCGCTAAGGAGCTGGAGAGGCGTTTGCCCCCTGCGGATGTAACGCAGGAACAATTGCGCAATCGGTCGTGGTGGCAAGGCCCCGAAATCTACATTGTGGTGGATGACTTCGAGCAGTTTGAGGGAACCAATAACCCGCTCCGGCCACTGGTGCCCTTCCTCTCCCATGGCACAGATATTGGTCTTCACGTGTGGATTGCACGCCGCGCGGCTGGTGTGTCGAGAGCCACGTATGACACTTTTGCACAAGGCATCCGGGACAACGGTGCAAATGGTTTGCTGCTCAGCGGCGAGAAGCAAGAAGGTGCTGTATGGCCAAAGGTCTATCTGCAGCAGCTCCCGGCTGGCCGCGCACAGTGGGTGCGTGGCTCGGGCCGTGTGGAGTTGGTCCAACTTGGTTTCTGCTCCCCCAATTAGAGGGCACCATAGGTAAACCTAAAGCGAACTGCACCTTATATAAACCTAATTTTCAAATAAGATTTCGTCCGGCGGTTAGTACAAAATATTATCTAAACATACCCAAACTGTGTCACCGCACCTGCAGATTTCCTAGTGCTCAGGATTCTCTAATAAGGGGCTCCGCCTTCCCCTTTAATTGAAGTTTGCAATGCAATCTGGGGGCTCAGCTGGCATCCTCGAAGAGGTATTCAAGATTGACGGTGCGATTGAGTGAATTAAAGAGGAGAAGGCTTTATGGCCAATTCGGTCACCTCGCCTGTGCGGTTCCACCCGGACGCCCCACGTCCACGGTTCCTTTGGCAAGCCTCCCTACCCACCAACTGGGTTCGTATTGACACCCATCCAGAGGCTTCACCACACCGTTTGTCCCAGATCGCGGAGAATTACATTCCTGGCCATCGCTTGAAGCGAGCCGAACAAAAGCTGGTGCTTCAGCAGCTCGAGCAGCTGGTTAAGGCTGCCCGCGATGGAAACATTCTACTAACGCTCATCCTCCCTGGCCTGTCGGAGGATGGGGAGGCAACGTCGGCCACACTGCTCTTGCGGTGGTACGACAGCTCCCCTGAGTTTGCTAGCCTGCGCACCGTGGAGCAGGCATTTTCTACGAAGGACGCGACCACACAACAGTGCACAACCCCTAAGGGAACGGCCTATCTGTATTCATCCAACACCACTCAGACAGGTCCAATATCTCAGCGGCGCAAGACATTTAACCACCAGGCGTTTCTTCCCATTCCCTCCACCACCTGGACGCTGGTCATTTCTGGAACGGCTCCAGATGAGGAGACTGGTGAATTGCTGGGCAACATCGTAAAGCGTGTGGCCAACAGTGTTCAGGCACATCCAGAGACGTTGGGTGAAACGTTTGAAGGTCTGGATCTACTCGATTCGAATTTCTTCGCTGGTAGCCAGGAAGCTTTGCAGGAACAGGAGTAAGGCATGTCCGATTTCATTCAAGTCCCTTTGCAATCTCTGCGTGATATTGCAAACAATCTCGCCGGAATGAAGGCCGATCTAGAAGGCGATAAGACCGGTGCCGACCTTCTGTCCGGTGTGGACACCGTCCACGGCCACAAGATCCAGCAGGCAGTGGCCGAATACTTCGGCGAGTGGGATGGCCCACGCAAGCGCCTTCTAGAAAACGTCGGGAAGTTGGGCGATGTGTCGGGAAAGATCGCCGACGTCACTCAGCAATACGATGACGAATCTGCAAATGGTTTCAACCAGTTTGCCGCCAAGCTCAAGGGAAAGGAATAGCACATGTCTGGCGCTACGTTTTATGCGTTCCGCGATTCGGCGGCAGATTCCACAAAGGGCGATATCAATACGGTGATGGGCGAAATCGCGAATACCTTGGAAGACATCGACAACTCGATTGAAGATCTTCGTGGCGGTTGGGAGGCTACTGAGGCCGATGCGTACTACGAGATCATCACCAAGTGGAAAGAAGGCGCCAGCAATTTGAAGGACGTCCTCGCGGACGTTCAAGATGCCTTGCAAAACATGAAAGATGGCAATACACAGCTTCGCGAAGGAATTTCCAAAGTGCTTGATGAAACCAGTTAGCTCAGTTAGCTAATGTCACGCGCGGGGTGCATGCGGGTGAAGGTCGGAAATCTTCTCTCGCGTTTGTTATTCCAGCACCGAACTGACTGCGCACCAACCTGTACAAGTTTTTCACCACTATTGACGAGCCCGAGTTGTCGGACTCGCGCAAGGAGTAATCATGGGTAGCGAACACCTTTCTGTTGAACACAGTGCCGTTTCTGGTCACGTATCTTCTCTGCAGACCAACCACCAGAACCTAATGGATCAGTCTTCTAAGTTCTTGGAGGCTTTGGAGCCGTTGAAGGGATCCTGGAAAGGATCCTCTGTTGGCGCTTGGGACAATATGACTCAGGCATGGTCGGACAACATGGATCAAGTTAAGCAGGCTTTGGAAGAGCTGACAGGTCGCGTTGATGAAGCTGGCAAGTCCTACCAGTCGGGTGAGGAAGAGCAGACAAACGCGCTGCAGCAAAAATTCGCCGGCATGAATTTCCAGCAGGGCAACATTCTCTAACCAACCACTGTCACCACATCTTCATTCGTAGAAAGGTTAACGTCCACCATGGCTGTGTATGCATACAACAATTCCGATGCCGAGTCCACGTCTGGCGATCTCAATGGCGTAATGAACCAGATCGAGTCCACCCTGTCGGAGATGGATTCTGATATTCGCAAGCTAGCTTCCAGCTGGGAAGGCTCCGAGCAGGAGGAATACTCCCAGGTTCACGGTAAGTGGTCTTCCGCTGCACATAACCTGAAGGAAATTCTGGGCCAGATTCGCGGCGCGCTGGACGAAAACACCCAGTCTGTCGCTGAAACTCGTGGTCGCGCTTCCCAAGCCATCGCTGGTTCCTAAGAGGGCTAGACCTTCTAGCCTCTTCTTTCCATTTCCCCTTTTCTTTAGACCTGATTAAGACCAGAGGATTTTAGCCCGTCATGCCTGCACTGCCGCTGCTTCCTTTTGCTACGTACGCCGTTAAAAACTTCCACATTGGTGGAAACGTTGTCGCAGTCGGCGAGTCCGCGCGCCGGTATACCCATTTTGGTTCCCAAGCCTCGCTTGCCGCATCTGCCATGCGGACTATCAATGATGGCGGGTTCGAAGGCTCCGAAGGCGACCGTTTCAAGGAACTGCTAAATGCAGACTTCCCTAGCCACCTGGATGTCACCGGCGAGTCACATTCTGGTGTTGGGCGAGCCATCGGTCTTTATGAAGGTGCATTGCAGACTGCCCAAACTGAGATGGGCACGCTGGCTGGCACGGCAATGGGTACTCACGCTGAGCACCAGGCGGCAGTTGTGGCGTTTAATGCTGCTGAGGCCAATGCCGCGCGTGCTCGCGTAACGGCAACTGCTGCAGCCGCTACGGCAGTGGGCACCGCAATGGTTCCTGGTGTTGGCGCTGCCACAGCAGCAGCTGCGGCATCAGCTGAGACAGAGGCAAATGCCGCTCACACTGCGATGGAAGCCGCACGGCTCAAGTTGGATACCATACGCGCTGTGTGGGATGGTCATATTTCATCGTCCGATACCATTAAAGCCACTCTCGGCGGCGAAGTTGATTCTGCGGTAAGCATTATCGCAACGCAGGCCAGGGCAGACTTTGACGATAATCCGAACTGGCTGGAGCGCGCATGGCAGAAGACCAAGGATTGGGTGTCTGATCATGCTGACGTTCTCGCCGCGATTTCTGACATCATGCAGATTGTCGGATCCGTTTTGCTTCTTGTTCCTGGTCTTCAGGCAATCGGCGCTGGCCTGTTGATTGCTGGCATTGGGCTGAAGGCTTTGCTCGCTGCAACGGGCAATGCGTCGTGGGGTGAGGTACTTTTCGATGTCGTCACATCGCTACCGTTTGCGGGCATCGCCAAATTCGCTAAGGCTGGAAAACTTGGATCCACGATCGCCAACGCGACAAAGGGCATGGGCAAGGCAGCGTCCGCTGTAAAGGCGGCGGCGAAGTCCGGTGCCAACTCGGCTGCACTGAAGATGGCGAATGGAGCCAGCCGTGTCGCAGGCGAGGCTGGCGAAAAGTTCGCCAAGTCTGCCTATTCAAAGATCACCCGCGGTGGCCAGATTTGCTTCGCTGCTGAGCCTGTCGATATGGCGACGGGCAACATGGTCGATTTCACTCAAGACATCAACATCCCTGGCATCTTGCCGCTGATCATCGACCGAAACGCTAATTCTGCGCACGAGTTGGGACGAGCTTTGGGCTCCAAGTGGGTCTCGCGCATGGATGTACATATTGAGATCTTGGATGACGAAGTCCTCATGGTCTCCCCCGATGGTGCACTTTTGACGTTCCCTCCAGCCCCAACGGACGGATCCGAGGTCCGCGCGGACGGCCGCGCGTGGCTGCTTTCGTTTGCAGATGGTGCTTACCGCGTGCGCAATGTCGCGGAGGGAATCACCTACGTATTTTCTGTTTCTGGTGACGGGAGCTACGTCACTACATCGGGTGTGGAGGACCGCTCCCCTGCAGCTGGTGGACACTCGGCTGGCGCGGGGTTGCGCACCGGTTCTTTCGCCGCTGATCTTGGTCTGGGCTTCACCGTTGGTGTCACGGCATTGGTCCATCACACGGGCGCGGCCATCACGTACTCGTGGGATCAGGCCACTGGCCAGATGCGAGATATCACGCGCAGCGATGGAACTCATTTGTCTATGGTCTGGGATCACGCAACGAATCGTGTGGCTTCCATCTGGGTTGATAACCAGCAGACTCACCCTGACGAAGCACCTCAGCGGCTGATTTCTTATGAATACGACGCTGCCGGTCAGCTCATTCGCGTGGTGAATTCCCATGCTGGTGTGTTGAGCTACTTCTACGATGAGCAAGGCCGCACTGCTGGTTGGCGTGACCGGAATGGTGCTGCGTATCACTACCGCTACGATGACCACGGCCGAGTCACCGCCCAAGTCGGCACCGGCGGCATGTTCCCCAACATCCTCTACTGGGGCGACGACACCGGCGACGACGCACCCATCGGTGGCACCGTCTGCGTGCTCATCGAAACCGCCGGCGACTTCACCGGCGACCCTCTGGAACTCGGCGACAGCGTCGTTGACACCTACCTCGACCGCCTCCACAACCTTCCCCTCTACCAAGCCCTCCTCAACGGCGGACTAAACGAAGCAGGCCTGACCGGCCGCGGTCGCACCACCAACCGCGACACCACCAACTGGACCATCCCCACCGACTGGCTGACCGACGACCTCCTCGGCGACATCCGCCCCACCGTCTTCCGCGCCACCGCCTCCGGCGACGTCTGGCGCATCATCAGCCCCGAAGGGGGCATCCAAGACACCACCTACACCGACCACCACCTCCCAGCCACCGTTACCAACGCGGCTGGTGCTACCACCTGCTACACCTACGACGACAACGACCTCATCGTCGACACCACCTACCCTGATGGGACCACCACAACCATCGAACCCGGCACCTGGGGCATGCCCGTACGCATCACCGGCCGCGACGGACACACCACCGACTACCAAGTCGACACCTTCGGCATGACCACCGCGGTCACCACCGCCGACGGAGCCACCACCAGCTACACCTACGACTACCGTGTCTCCGGCATCACCCCTGCCAGCATCACCACCCCCGATGGGGCCACCACCCACATCGACTGCGATAACGCAGGCCGCACCATCGCCATCACCGACCCCGCCGGCCGCCGTACCAGCCACACCCTCAACGTACGAGGCCTTATCACCGACACCCTCGACCCAGACGGCAACACCACCCGTATCGACTACACCCCTGAGGGCTGGCCCACCACACTCACCCATCCTGATGGCACCACCCTCACCGCCACCTACGACGGCGAAGGCAACCAACTGACCACCACCAACGAAACCGGTGCGACCACCACAACCACCTACACCGTCTTCGACAAACCAGCCACCACCACCGACGCCACCGGCGCGACCACCACCATCACCTACAACACCCAAATGCAACCCGTGGCCATCACCAACGCCGACGGCCACACCTGGACCTACACCTACAACCTCGACGGGGACATCACCCAACAAACCGACTACAACGGTATCGTCACCACCAACACCACCAGCCCCGACGGGCTCGTCTCCGAGGTCACCACCCCAGCGGGAACAACCACCACCACTCGTAACCAGTTGGGACTGACCACCAGCATTGATGATGCGTCCGGCACCACACTGTTTGACTACGATCCCTTCGGCCGCCTGACCAGCATCACCAACCCGGCTGCCACGATCACCTACACCCGTGATACCTACGGCCGAGCCACCGCTGAAACCACACGCCTAGCCAGTGGCGAAGAAACCCGCCACGCACTAGAGCTCTCCTCCACGGGCATGGTCACCGGCGAACACCTCACCTTACCTGTTGCTGGCACCATCACCACCGGCTACGGACGCAACGGTGCTGGGGAGATCACCAGCAGCACCATCACCCAACACACCACCGCAACCACCGACGGTTCAGCCCTACGCCTACCTACCGGTGACGCCGACACTGGTCGCCTGCTTGCCGAGCTGACCTACACCACCAACACCCGCGGCCACCGCGCCACCACCGCTATCGACAACCTGGTACGCACCCAACACACCGATGTTCGGGGGCGCATCACCGGTGATCACACCAGCCTGTTGGATTCGGCAACGCCTGGAGGGCTAGCCCCTGTTGCTGGTCGTGACTTCACCTGGCGAGCAGACTCCACCCTCACCGCCATCACCGACCAACTGCGTGGCACCACGCGTTTCACCGTCGACGCTATCGGCCGTGCTACCAGTGCGACCCGCACACCACAACCAACCACCACCAACCCCAGTAACCAGGGCACCACCCCACCACACACCACGACACACACCCCTGCACAATCAGGCAGTGCTGCTACCAATGGGGTTCCCGCCCAGGAGAACTACTCATTCACCCCGGCAGGTGTCCTGGCCTCCACCACCGACGGGGCAATCGACTACCACAACACACTGCCGGTCAAAGTCGGCCGGACAACCTACACCTACGACGCTGCAGGCCGTATCACCCGCACCGTGACCAAACGCCTGGGTAAGAAACCGTTGGTGCATCACTTCTACTACGCCACCGGGGAACAACCCATCGGCTTTAGCTCAAGTGATGCTCCCGGAGTTGGCTACCGCTACACCTACGATGGTCTCGGCCGACGTGTCGCCAAAGACACGATCAACACCACCACCGGTGAAGTTATCCACCGTGACGTGTTCACCCACACCGGTAACCAACTGGCCGCTGTCACCACCACCGTCGACACCGATTCGGCACGTGTGGGTGAAGGTTACGTGTGGACTACTGACCCGGCCACTGGTGAGCCACACGGCCAGATCACACTAACCAGTGGCACCACCCAGACTCCGGCTAACCCTGCCGCCACCTGGTCCCAGGCCCGGGTTGATGCGACGTTCTACGCCCTGGTGTGCGACCTAGCCGGTTCACCACAGGAACTGATCAACACCACCACCGGTGTCGTCGAGGGACACACCACCCAGACGTTGTATGGCAAGCGTACGTGGGCGGGTCGGTGTACCAGCCCGTTGTTGTTTGCCGGTCAGTATGAGGATGCGGAATCCGGGTGGTCGTACAACCGCTTCCGCTACTACAACCCCACCCTGGGTGCCTACAACGCTCAAGACCCACTCGGGCTTGCCCCACGACTCGCCTCAGCCCAGGGGTATGTCGACCACTCAGCATACTGGGTAGACGTTTTCGGTCTTATGGCACACAAGGTGCTTTCCGCAAAAGATCAATCTCGCGTTTCTTTCATTCACAATCGCGTGAACGCGCATAAACAGGCTGTCATTGATGACTGGAACGCCGGGCGAATCAGCTTGAGCGAGAGGCAAATGGCTCATTGCCGCGCGGAGGGTTGGCCAAAAGCTATGCACCGCGGTACTGCGATGGATCAAGCGCTAAAGCAGCGGATTGAGAACGACAAAATCCTAACCAAATTGGAAGTTTCGGTTGCACACCAAGGTGAAGCCGGTGCGGATGTCATCTATACGCTCCCAGATTCAGGAACCCAAATGTGGATGGATATGACCACAGAGAAGGCGTGGGCCAATCACTATCGCAAGTATGGTTCCGTCGAGGGAGTACCGGAGTCTATGCATAAGGCGACCTACCAGAGCGATGGTTATAGTGGATTCATGGATTTTCGAGGAAGGGTCAAGTAACGATGACATTGGAATTGGTAAAGCGGTGGAACGGCGTCAGTTCTGAACAAAATGCGCTTCTTGAGCCCTCAACATTCGGGCTTCACGAGGGCCGCCAAGACTACCGTGGCTTCCAATGGCGGAAAGAAAAGGTAGGTCGGCGTCTCGTACAAGGAAGAAACACCGCGGCTCACATCGACCTATCGGATGCGCATATCGAGGAGTGGATGGCGATCGACATCACGCTCGAGGACGTCGTTTGCCACAACGCAACGCTTCCGCGCTTGAAGTTTTCCGATTCGGCGTTAACGGATTGCCATTTCGCCAAATGCGACATGTCCTCAAACATCCAGAGCATCTTCGGCAAATGCACAATCCTGCACTCCACGATCGACTCCTGCACCGGCACCAACCAATGGCTAGCCGGAGCAAAACGCATCGCCGACTCAAGTTTGCTAAACCTCACCATCGCCGACATCGGCGTCCCCGAACCCAACGACGCACCCCTTATCACCAACACCACCATCACTGGAACAATCAAAAACTGCGTCATTGCCCAAACCAAAGGCGAACAACAACTCCTCGACACCGACATCAGCGGCGCCACGCTCAAAGACGTCGCATTCCCCGGCGTCAACATGGATTCAGTGACCTACGCAGAAGAACTATCCCCCTTCATCCTCCCCGACTGGCAACGCCACGAAGTACAGCTTTCCGATGCCGCCAACGCCGCAAAGCACAGCTCCGACCGGAACATCCACATCGCCGCACTGACACTTCTGAGCATCCTCAAACGAGAAAAAGAATCGTCCTACTGGATCAAAGACCGCTGGCCCCGTGGCAGCCGATTCCTCTACGAACTCCACCCCACCAACCAACTAGACCGAGTCCGACCAGGAATCATCCAGATCTACGACGACGCCGGGCTACTCCCGGAATCGTTCTAGAGGTGACGACCCTCGGGCATGTTATAGAGATTTGCCATGAGTGGCACGTATTCCGAAACACAATTAAAACTTGAAGTCAGCGTTGCGGTCGGAAAATTGAATTAGCACAGACTGTGTCCTGCTGAGCCGCGGAAATACGCCCAGCGCCGAGGGAAGTTAGCCACCCTTCCCGCGTGTGATACCACAAGAATTACGAGAGGATGACCGAACCATGGCATACTTCGCTGGCTGGGAATTTGTCGATAACGAATGGCACCTCGGCGACCCTGGAATTGGCCCCGCGGACAAGTGGATGTTTAGCATCGCGGAGACGTTCCTCGCCTTCATCACCACCAAATCCGCGGATGGAACCAAATCTGAATACTTCTTCGGCGCCAACCCCTCCCACGTCTACGACGTGCCTGCGGAAGAACTGCCAGCACCTGACAAGGACGCGTTCGTCAGCTTCTTTACCAGCCTCTACCCCACTCGCAGTGACAACATCCGCAATTTCCTCACCACGTCCTACGCCGGCCCAGACGCACACGAACCGACTTACACCCACTCACGTCAGTCCGGCACCGACCTACTTATCGAATGGTGCCAGGCGTTAGACATTCCCGCCCCGCCGCTTGAACGCGAATAGTAGTGAGCAATCGGATCTGACCCCTGTTTGGTAGACACCTGATGCCCGGCCCTGTTGGGTTGGGAAGAAAGGTAATCCCACACCACCAACACAGGCAGGGACCACACCCGTGACGCCTACAGCAGTGATACCAGGAACGACATTGCCGACCACAACGCCACACCAGGCACCCCAGGCATGACACAAGGCGTTGCGGGGAATCTGGGGGATGGCTACCTATGGACCGCCGACCCTGCCACCGGCGACATCATCGGACAAACCCGACTCACCCACACCACCAACAATACCGGCGTGACCACTGCGCATGATGGTGGACACCCAGAAAACAATCTCGACGACGTTGATACGGTCGAGCAGGCGCTGGTGGATGCGCAGTTCTTCACGCTTGTTACCGACCTTGACTGGTAGCCCACAAGACATCATCAACCCCACCACCGGCTATATTGCAGGCCTTGCCCGCCACAGTCTCTACGGCACACGCGCCTGGACCGGAACACACACCAGCCCACTACTATTCGCAGGACAATACAAAGATGCCGAATCAGGCTGGGCCTACAACCGCTTCCGCTACTACAACCCCACCCTGGGCGCCTACAATGCCCAAGACCCACTCGGGCTTGCCCCACGCCTCGCCTCAGCACAAGGGTATGTCGACCACGCAGCACACTGGGTAGATGTGCTCGGGCTACATGGTAGAGAGGCTCATCTAGGACCAAAGACGATCAAAAGCAAAGATACTGGAAACTTTCGAGGCGACTCGTACACGAAACTTGATACGGTAGGTTCCGAGGGCACCCCCATCGAACGACACCATCTCATTGGCCAACATGCTCTGAAGGAAAATGGAGTTAGTTCAAGACATACCCCAAGCATCATGATGGACAAGGCCGATCACGCTTTAACAAGAAATCATCAAAAGATGGCTGGACATGATGCCTTTAGACAAGTCGAGAAGGCACGAGTAAAAGAAGCAGCGGAGCTCGCAAAGAATGGTGATCGTTCTCTATACGAAGACATGCTACTAGATGAAGCTGCAGACATTGAAAAGCGGATTCCTGGTAAATACGATGTACCGCTCAATGAAGCATTAGACTTCTATATTGCGAATCCTGAAATAGCATTCCCCTCCTAAGAAAGGAACGATAATGGATTTTACACTGAACACTCCCAAAAACTTTCCGCTAGGCCACGCCAAAGAGTTTTACGTAGATAAAGTTGATAATTTTTATTATTCTGAAGAGGAGTGGGCTACCACTTTTTCAGGTTTTATAGCAGGCGAAGATCCCAAGAGAAACGTTTCTGGCCTATTCACGAATGGCGTCGCGTCAGAAATAATTATTGGCCCAACAATTGAAGATAGCTTCGCGGATATACCATTTTCCTACCCGATAGATCAGTTCATTTCTGCACTTGAGCAAAGAGAATACAGAGTTACGAACAGCGTCAATGAGTATGATGAGCTTATCCTGATTGTTTCGGACAGTTCCAAGAAGGTCAAAATCATATGTACCGATGGTGAAATTTCCGCAATCGTATGGAAGTCAGAAAGTAATGCACTCAATTCCTGAAGATATCAGTAGGATTCTTACCCATTGTAAATGGAAATTAGATAGCAACTCAGCTTGGCTAGTTTTAGCCAAGAACCGACATGCAATACTTTCATTTAGCGATAATGCTAATGAAGGTGGCGGTCTAGTACCCGAGTTCACCCCAGCTGAAATAGCGCTCTCGATAAATGGACGGGTTTATCGCCACCCATCTTTGAGCCGATCTCTTATTGGCGTGCCATACAAGTTTATGAAGAGTGGAGTGATTCATTCTTCTGCAAAAGATTTAATCCTCCAGACTACCAATTCTTTAAACTGCTTTGCTTCGACGATTTCGGAAGATTTGCTTGAATCAATTGTGGATTGCAAACCAGACCAGGAATTATTTCTCTTAAGCAGATCAAGATTGGATTCAGCTCTAGAAATAAAAAGATTGATCTCTAACCAGCCCTCACCTGGTGTGAAATATCTCGACAAAAAACAAATCTGCGGAATTACAAGTTCAGACCAAGAATTATTTCAAGAAGTTGATCAGTATTTCCGAATTAATGTCAATAGAACTCTTGACATCAGACCGATTTCAGAGTTTGCGAATAGACACAAATTCTCCCTAGTTAATTTGACAAACTGCGAAGTACTTAACACAGGATGTGAGATTGAATCGCCCGCCATTGAAACCCGTCGAGGTCGATTCCCTTGGTATTCTCCTGAACTACTAAGTTTTATATGTGACCTACAGTTGAAAAAACCTGCAACAATTAACAATAGTGACTTAACAGATGAAGTCAAGATAGTTTGGGTAGACAATGAAGGGGCTTTTTTTACAATGTTTATTGGTTTTACCGTTCAGGATAATGTATTCACCCTAGATATTGAACACAATTTCAAGCCAATTTCCAGTGCGCGATACCCACATGTGGACAATCTAGTCAAAGACATCAATTATTTCATTATGAAATGGAGTTAGAATCTAGCGCACAATTTTGACAATACACTTGCTTAGGAAGCTACATTACACAGACGCCAATAATACCATCTCTATGGGCGCTATTTGAAGCAGCACTTAAGAACTAGTTCAGTTTTATTATTGTTCTCTGTCTATCCAAACACACGGGAAAGCAAACGGTGGTACATCGAAACATCCTCAGGATTTGTAGAAGGAACAATCCTTGAACGGCTCGTGGAATGCGCATCAACGCTAGGTAGAACCACCGTGTCCTGAGGCAAATCCTCCGCCGATGCCCCCCCACCTTGACTACAGTCACCCTATTGGACTGCGCCAACTCCGTCAGATGGTGGCCAGGCTGATACAACCAACCATTCCGATCGTGATGACGATCCGCCACCAGCACCACATGATGAAGTGCCCCGATGTTTGTTCCTAGGCATTTGCCTTGATTTCTATTATTGCTAGCGGCGGGTGCTGCTCCCAAAACTCGATTTCCACCTCGACAACGTCATTCCACCTGCGAGTATGGATCAGCTCGTTCTTGTAGGAACCATTAACGTTTTCAGCCAGAGCATTGTCATAAGAATCCCCGACAGTTCCGGTGGAAGCGGCAATCCCATGCTGAGCAAGACACTCGTTGTAGACAACGCTGACATACTGTGAGCCGTAATCCGAATGGTGAATGAGACCTGTTGTTTCCTCAGCACACACGATCGTCTGGTTGAGAGCTTGCAGCGGCAACGCTTCGGTGCGCATGGAATCTGATAACGCCCACCCAACGATCCGTCGGGAGTAAACATCGGTGACAAACGCGGCATACACAAAGCCTTTCTTCGTGCGCACATACGTAATGTCGGCCACCCACAGCTTGTTCGGGCCTTGGACTGGCGATAACCACGCGAGGTGATGAACCCACCAGCTCGGTTATTCTTCAACGTCTTACAGATAAACTCGACAGAGAAACGATTCCGGTATTCATCGACGAACCGGATCATTTCCGACGTTTTGGGTCGATTTCCGACGCAAAAAGCTGAGGCAGCCTTTAGCAGCTCATTAGTGTCACGAAGCTCTTGATTTTCACGGCGTAGTTTCGCGTTTTCCGCTGCCAAGTCTTCAGGCACAGGTTCTGGGATGCTTCCCGCACGACGGGCCTGCTGGGTCCATTGACGAGCCGTGTGCCATGCCCCCACCTTTGGAGCAACTGCCTGGCACGCGGCTTGCATCGACATATTTTCCGCCAAGATGCGGTCCTCGACAAGACGGACCACACGGTCCTTCGCATCCTGGTCAAACTGTCTTGGCATATTCCAGATTTTCCCATCTACTCAAACGGAACAAAACCTGGGACACTTCACACCGGCAACCAGCTTGCAGCCGTGACCACCACCGTGGCTGCAGACAACCCTGCACAGGTAGGTGAAGGTTATGTGTGGACCACCGACCCTGCCACCGGCGACACACACGGACAAATCCAGCTGCGCACCAGCACCGCTAAAGACACCAGTGGTACCAAGCTAAACTCAGGCGCCACGGGTGACACCACCGTAGAGCTAGCAAACCCAGCCACCGAGTGGCCCCAAGACCATATTGATGCCACGTTCCACGCCCTAGTCGCTGACCTGGCCGGGGCTCCACAAGAACTGATCAACACCACCACTGGTGCCATCGAAGGACGAGCCACACAAACCCTCTACGGCACACGCACCTGGACCGGAACACACACCAGCCCACTACTATTCGCAGGACAATACGAGGATGCCGAATCAGGGTGGGCATACAACCGCTTCCGCTACTACAACCCCACCCTTGGCGCCTACAACGCCCAAGACCCACTAGGCCTTGCCCCTAGATTGGCCTCGGCACAAGGCTACGTCGACCACGCAGCACACTGGGTCGATGTCTTTGGGCTTGTGGGAAAGGATGCTCACGAACGCGCAGTTGGTGCAGCAAAGAGACTTGCTGAAGATCAAAATGCGCTCAAGACGGTGCACAGTACAGCAAATCGCGGGCAAAATACGGCTATGATGGTCGATAAGCAAAGAAATAGATACTTTGCCCATGGCGCAAGCACAGACATCAATCCTTCACTCTCGCCCAGCGACCTTGGATTACGTGAGAGTGACACTTTCGTTAGAGCTTCTGACTTGCCAAACCAACCTCCGCTAAATACCGCTCCAGGTCAGCCTGGTCACTATCAGAATCATGCTGAACAAAAATTACTTTCGTATGCTGAACGTAATGGGATTCAACCAGCAGAAATGCACTCAGTAATCCCTTTCTGCAGCACTTCACGAAGTAGTGAAACTGTTGGATGTTTGAATAGACTCCAATCAAGCGGCTTTTTTAGCCCAACTCCATCTTTATCTACACAATATCCTGTAATGTTTACGCAGCAAGGCGCCGCAATTATCAGAGGTGAATTCTAGAATAAATGCAATCTAATTCTAAAGAAAGTATACTCTGGAAGCCACTAGCTTGGTTTATTGATGGATGGCAAGAATCTAGAAACAAGCGAACTTCAGGCGACGAAACCTCGCAAGAGCAACTCAACGATCCACTTGCCCAATCCCTTTTGAAGGCATTTTTCACTGAGGCCTCTCCAGAACCAATGTGGATGACACAGCTCAAACAACTTGAAAACATCACTTTTCCAGATGTGCTCCCTCACATCGTGAATTGCTTTGTTCCCCACATACACAGCGCCTTAGTAAATGATTCCGACCTGCTCATTCTTGAATCATTTTTTCGTGAACTTTACGGCTATGGAATTGTAGTTCGCCATCGTCTCAGCCACCGACCTGATGACGGACAACTCGATGAGTTCGCTACTCAATGCAATAAGCGGATTCACGAGTTGGGAAGAAAAGCTGCCGAAAAAGGACCTCTTTCAACAAGCTCTGTCGAACCGATAGTTGGATCGAACCTCGTCATTATTGGAACTCATGGCGAAAAACTTGTAAGGCCCCTACAAGGATCCTCCCGCGAGGAAGTCATTAACGAGCTAACACACGTCAATTTCCCCTCGCCACGACCACAAATTCTTTTCTTAAGCTCCGGTATTCAACGTGGATTGCTTCTCATCCAAGGGAAGGAAATCCTTACGTTTCGAATCAGTACAGAAAACCTGATAAGTCTTGCCTGCTCATCTACTGGCCGATTTAATCCGGTTGGTCAAGGCGTGTCAGACTTGTTGATGCAGGACAATTACTTCCCCTTTATCGGTTCCCTCCATGGATCCACCAAAGAAATCGAAAATGGAATGTCTTGGTGGCGAATCAACCATGAACTCACATACCTCAATGAATTCGATGCTTATCTGTGCTAGTGCAAGAGGAAGATGATCATATGGCTGTTCAACAATGTCTCAACAATATTAGAGCTCTAATACACAAATCGCTGAGTGCCGAGATTGAACTGCAAAGCCGTTTCCTGGAGCCGGAGCAAGATTCGCCATCAGCACTACTCACACACCTTCTTGAGGATCTGACCGTTCCAAGTAACAACCAAGACTTTGAAGATTCTCCGCGTGGCGTACGCAACGCTTTGGAAACTCTTGTCACGGATCTAGCTGTTCCTGCTCTAGTTTCTGGAGGGTCCAGCGGACTCATCCTAGTGTTGGCGTGGTCCGAATTATGGGAATCGCAGTTCTACTCTGAGTACTCTACTTTCAGGAACCCCATGCTAGAAGAAGGAATGCTTAGTGATACGCAATCACTCGTAAATGGCCTCATAAACCCACTTCCTATTAATGGCGCCATTGATGTTGACACTCCAGATGGGAAGGCCCGCTTTAGCTATCAAAGAGGACCGACTGGTTGGGAATTCACTGGAAAATTTCCAAATGGAGTCCTGGTTGATTTTGCTCATCTGCTTTGCATCCTGACTTTCCAGGTACCTGCAGGAAAGTATGCAATCCCAATCAGCATGTATGAGATGCTGGAAGAACCGCGCCCTTTCCAATTACATCCCTTCGAATACCAAGGTAATCAAGAGCTTGGGAATGGACATACTTGGTGGCCAGAACAATCGAAGTAGTTTTACCTTGACCTCACTAAACGACTATCACCGCAGATTTGACCCTGTCATCACCAGAACCCTGAGTTTGACGAACGATTTATCAACATTGGACGTAATGGCCAAGACATTCATCGAGGTGTCGACTCCATTCCTCGAAGAAATTTCTCCCAAACTCATTGAAAGGCTAACGAAATCCGATTTCTCTCAAATTCACGAAATAGCGGAGCAATGGCTGGAAATAAGTGACGAAAGAACCTATCAGGCACAGACAGATCAAGAACCAAACGACGTGATAATCCACCTCGGAAAAAATCGGCACTTGCAGAAGCCGCTTGTTGCATCGACCCAACCAATGTGAACAAAGAAAATCTGTTCTACTTCCTGATAAGTCTGAGCTCAGTGGTAGTCGATCCGCAAAAAACCATGTCCAAGCAGATTCTATGAGTCCCAATGGCGCTTATGGAGTTTGATACCTTCGTTGTATGCCGACTGAAAGCGCAAACCTTTGCAACGGGATAGTAATAATCTAGATCTAGTTCTGACCAAATACACGGGAAAGCAGCCGGTGGTACATCGAAACATCCTCAGGATTTGTAGAAGGAACATTCCTCGAACGGCTCGTGGAATGCGCATCAACGCTAGGTAGAACCGCCGTATCCTGAGGCAAGTCCTCCGCCGATGCCCCCACCTTGACTACAGTCACCCTATTGGACTGCGCCAACTCCGTCAGATGGTAGCCAGGCTGATACAACCAACCATTCCGATCGTGATGACGATCCGCCACCAGCAGCACCCGCCGCAAACAATAAAAAAATCAAGGCAAAAGCCTAGGAACAAAACTAGGGGCACTTCACTCGGCCGACGTGTAGCCAAAGACACCATCAACACCACCACCGGAGAAGTCACCCACCGTGACGTGTTCACCCACACCGGTAACCAACTGGCAGCTGTTACCACCACCGTGGCTGCAGACAACCCTGCACAGGTAGGTGAAGGTTATGTGTGGACCACCGACCCTGCCACCGGCGACACACACGGACAAATCCAACTGCACACCAGCATCACTAGAGACACCAGTGGTACCAAGCTAAACTCAGGCGCCACGGGTGACACCACCGTAGAGCTAGCAAACCCAGCCAACAAATGGTCCCAAGACCACATCGATGCCACGTTCTACGCCCTGGTCTCTGACCTGGCCGGGGCTCCACAAGAACTGATCAACACCACCACTGGTGCCATCGAAGGACGAGCCACACAAACCCTCTACGGCACACGCACCTGGACCGGAACACACACCAGCCCACTCCTATTCGCAGGCCAATACGAAGACGCCGAATCAGGCTGGGCCTACAACCGCTTCCGCTACTACAACCCAGTCTTGGGCGCCTACAACGCCCAAGATCCACTCGGACTCGCCCCTAGATTGGCATCCGCACAAGGCTACGTCGACCACGCAGCATTCTGGGTAGACGTGTTCGGGCTGATGGCCCACTCAAACAAGCAAAAGTCCATTCAAGCAACTACTGAAATGAGAGGCGGTCCATACTCACATCTAGACACAACGGGACCGGCTGGGCAACGAGTAGAACGCCACCACCTAATTTCAAAGCAAGCCCTTAAGGCTACTGGTACCCCAGGGCACACCGTTGCGCCGTCAATCCAAATGGATATTGCAGATCATATGAAAACAAGGTGTCATGGAAGTCAAGGCATCAACGGTCAACTTCACAGGCAACGGGAAATTGACATGATAGATGAAGGACAAATTGGAGAAGCATTCAAGGATGAGGTTTCTACTCTTTACGAAGAACACGGAGATAAGTACCGTAGCGGACTTGAGGAAGCTTGGTCCCGCGCCCAAGAAATGGGTTGGATCACTCCCGAAGATCCATTCCCTCAATAGATAGAAGTAGATTATGGATTTCTTATCTCATGAATCACCACTGGAAAACTTCAAATTCCAGAAAGAACTCTACATAAACCTGATCGACCAAATTTCTTCCGCAAATAAAGAATTTTTCAATAGTTTCATCGAGAGCTATTCAAATTGGGTAGATTTTAAAGAAGACACACGAATACTTTCAGTACTAACAACCACCAAAACGGTACTGACTTACTCAATCTCATTTGACCGATTTCTAGATACTTTGGACGGTGAGAGAATTAATGAAGATCAAGATCATACATTTTGTGTGATGTTGAGCAAAGATAAGAACGTCTGCAAAATTGGTAATTCGATTATAGACGTCAATAGCATGCTTCAACTGATTTTCACTGACAACACATGTAGTTCATTGACATGGTGGAATCCGGATATCTATTCAGTGAACGAATTAGGTCTAGCCATCGAGGGAATTGAGAGAAATGAGGATGTCTCTCTTCTCGTTCAACCCGCATTGATCAAAGAGCAAGGAACTAGTTAAATGCCTGAATTAAACCCTGTCGAGGTATATAAGCTCAGAAATACACTAAATTTTGAACCATTCAGCTACGACTACAAAAAATTCTCAGTGAATTACTTTCGTAGTTCCACTTCTGATTTGTTAAATGAATTAGTTATTCCAATTAAGTCTAGTGGAATGCAGGATAGCTTGCCTGAAGTCTTCATCCAAGCTCCTTTCTTAATGGTAAGATCAGACGTCGCGGATCGTTTAATAACAAAGCTTAACGCTTCCCACACTCGATACAGCAAGACCATCTTCACTTGCGAGTCTGTTACCTACTATGGCATAAGAGCTTGGGATAATTTTTCACTAAATCCAAACGCATTAATCTTCAGAGCGTTCACCTCGCGCGAGTCAGAAAAGGATTCCTATTTACAATATTATTCCTTTGATTTTTTTCGCACATTGCGAGAATTGAAATTCGACTCTGGGATTGAGGCCGTTCCTTCTACCATTTATTACCAAGTTTTGGGCGAGTGACTATTACCATCCCTCAGGAAAGTTATAGCTAGTTAGACATATTTTGAATTGATCTCGCATCTGAAATATTTCATCCTAGCGGCAATTTCTCAATTTGAATCGCAAGTTAGGCTGTCTCATCTTTGCTGGGACTATCGTGGCCCTTTGTCTGCCACTTAGATGCAGACAGGCGTAAACGAGGGCGAGTTGCTAAGAGTCTGTTCAACGAACTAGCGACTGAACCGTCTGGATTCGCCAAAATTCACCAGCCTTGCGACATCTACGAACCCCTGTACTTTATCTTCAGCTCCTACAAGACCGCTCTCCACTCGAAAAGTGGAAAATAGTCCGCCCCTTAAACAGACTTTGGAATTGTTTCACATTCAACTTCCCGCGTACGACATTGAAGAAAAACCGTGAATGCGGTTTCAGAGCCTGTCGCGGCGACACACCAATCCGGATGCGGCTTGGGCAGTATGCTTCGCGACGAAAATCGCAAGGTACACGTTGAATAATACTACGGTGTCAATAGATTTCGTAACTGCAACACACGTTTCTGCAGTGAGACATTGACATTAGCCATAAGAAAACTGCACAGTTGGTATTTCGAGTGGTTCTGTGAGACTCGATATGCCCCCTGCGGCGCTGTAGCTGCAGATTTAGCATCAAACCAATCTTTAGGCCATTGTTGTTACAGGCAAAGTACACCATTCGGATCACGAGTAATTGTACATGGGCATTGTCACAACGAACTGTTAACAGTCCATGGGATCACCGGTGCAACTAAGAAGATCGGCGATAATACTCTCGCCATAATCGTCAACGGGGCTTACAAGAATGGATTCTTCCCACTCAGACAAGAAGCGACGATGTTGAGAGGGAGAGCGCGGCATTTGAATGGATGAATTGGTGGAACGAGTCACAGCTTGACCAAAGTCAAGACTTCCGTCGGCCAGCCTAAGATGGCTCTTCCGGTTTCGGGGTGCGTAGCGGGGTGAAGTAGAACACGACGGGTTCAGCGAGTCACCACAACATGTAGGGGTCCCTGATGTGAAGATGAAAGTTCCTACACAACCATCTAAACCCACCAGGAACCCGTACTGTCAAGCCTACTGGAAACCTCGTCGCCGACACTATCTGCCGTACCGCGGAAATCGGGCTTGCCATCACCGGTGCCGCTGATGCCGGACCGCTGACCATCATTGAGGCCACGCCAGTAGCCGTTATCGGCGTGTGCCCGGACTGCGGACAGCCAGGAAAACTGCGCGACCACCCCACCCTTCGACTCGTTGATCTTCCTGTTGTTGGATTTCCCACTAGGCTGCACGTAAAAGTCCCTAGATTCAGGTGCACAGCCGCCTCATGTAAGAGAAAGATCTTCCAAGAATCTTTAACCTGCGCTGATGACGGCGCCAAGCTCACCGACCGGGTTACCCGCTGGATCTTGCAACGCCTTGCTATTGACCGGATGAGTGTGTCAGCTACCGCCAAAGCACTCGGTATGGGCTGGGACCTGGTCAATAAAGTCGCACAGAACGCCTGCCGCCAGCTTGTCTACGGCGACCCCTGCCACCTAGACGGGGTTCGCGTCCTCGGAGTCGATGAACATGTATGGAAACGCACCAGAAAACCAGGCCAGGCATCAAACCTGGTGACCATACTCGTTGACCTCACCCCGCTGGTGGACGGGCGTGGGCCCGCACGTTTGTTAGACATGCGACCGGGCAGGTCCGCAGACGTGCTCAGCGGGTGGCTTAAGGAACGCAACCCCAGCTTCCGGGAGCAGATACAGGTAGTGACCATGGATGGGTTCACCGGATACGCCACCGCAGTCGAGGAGCAACTACCACAGTCGGACAAAGTCATGGACCCTTTCCATGTAGTGCATCTGGCAGCCGACAAGCTCACTACATGCCGACAAAGACTCCAACGCGAGACCACTGGGCGCCGCGGACGCAAAGATGTGCTCGCCTACTTTGATATCGGTGCCTCAAACGGCCCCGTCGAGGCAATCAACGGCAGACTCGAACACCTACGTGGCATCGCCCTAGGATTCAAAAACCTCAACCACTACATCTTGCGGTGCCTGATACACTCCGGACAACTACAGGACAAAATCAACGCACTCTAAAACCGGAAGGGTCGGTTAACGCGCAACAGGCTCTAGATAGAATTGGAGCTTCAAAGAATCAACGCATCGCTGCCTCGAGACCTGTTTGTCAATCTTGCCAAGAGACTGTCTTCACTGAGAATGCTGTCGATAGGATTGTTTCTTCGCCGACCCCCTTCAAATAGGAAGTGGAAAAATGACATTCAATAACCTACACCACAAGTTTGATCACCTAATTGAAAAAATTCTTCAAACTTGCACACAAACTGAAGTCCGAACGTTTCTCTACTCGAATGCGAAAACGTTCGTAGATCGCTATTCTGATCTCTATTCAAAGGAATTTACGCAAAAATTCAATAGTGACAATTTGGAAGACATCAGTGAAATTGCGATTCAAGAACGAGACCGTATAGACCACAAATCGAATTCTGAAGAGCTCACTAATGAATCAGATGCGCTACTAGATCGCCTTGAATTGGCGGGAATAGCAACCGAGATGGCGAGTTATTTGGATTCAAGCCCCCTCAATTCCAACGATTTATTCAACTACGTCTACTGCTGGGGAGTATTTGAAGACGATACGTCTATTATCGAAAAACTGAACACCCTAGTTACAAAGCCTTAACCGCCAAAGACCCTTGTCAATAGCCGGTGGTACATCGAAACATCCTCAAGATTTGTAGAAGGAACAATCCTCGAACGGCTCGTGGAATGCGCATCAACGCTAGGTAGAACCACCTTATCCTGAGGCAAATCCTCCGCCGATGCCCCCACCTTGACTACAGTCACCCTATTGGACTGCTGAAGTGTCCCAGGTTTTGTTCCGTTTGAGTAGATGGGAAAATCTGGAATATGCCAAGA
>NZ_JBSQBJ010000012.1:0-68613 GCF_055862885.1 Corynebacterium sp. p3-SID1761
TGCGCTGATGGTACTGCACCTGGGAGGGTGTGGGAGAGTAAGTCACCGCCGGCATCAAAACTTAATTTAAGGGAGTGTGTGCGTTAATTCGCACACACTCCCTTTTTTTATGCCCAAATTCGGATTGGTAGAGTTTTAACTATGACTGATAAGCCAGCTACAAATTCACCACTCCAACGCTGGCTACTCCTCGCTGTAGTTTGCGTAGGCATCACCATAATTACGCTCGACAATACGATCCTCTATACGGTGCTTCCCAGTCTGGTTGAGGACCTTGGCGCAACCAGTACCCAACAACTGTGGATTGTCAACGCCTACCCTGTCGTCATCGCTGGCCTTTTGCTCGGTACCGGGACTCTCGGAGACAAGATCGGTCACCGTCGAATGTTCATTACCGGACTGATTATCTTCGGTGTGGCATCCTTCTTGGCTGCCTTTTCCTATAGTGCCGCCGTCCTTATTCTCGGCCGCGCACTGTTGGCAGTGGGTGCGGCAATTATGATGCCCTCGACTCTGTCACTCATTCGATTGACTTTTACCAATCCCCGAGAGCTTAATCTTGCAATCGGAATCTGGGCGAGCCTTTCCACCATCTCTGCGGCTCTTGGCCCCATCGTCGGCGGCTTGCTCCTCGAAGCATTCTGGTGGGGATCGTGCTTCCTCGTCAACGTTCCGCTTGTTTTTGCTGCCCTGGTGGCTCTGCCTTTTGTGTCTATATCCGAGAATCCAAATCCCAATAAACACTGGGATCTGGTCTCTTCTATATATGCAATGGTTACCCTCGTCAGTGCCGTTCTCGTCATTAAAGAGAGCACTCACGTACCACAGAACTGGCCAGTCATTGGGGTTGCTGTCGTACTGTTCTTCGCCGGCGGATGGGCCTTCGCGCGGCGTCAAGAAATAATTGCACAACCCCTAATTACCCTCGACATTTTCCGTTACCCAGCTTTCCGCTCCGGGGCTCTTGGCGCAGCCTTGTCGATGTTCGCGCTTGCGGGGTTGCAATATATCACCACTCAGAAGCTGCAGCTCGCCGATGGCCTTAGCCCGTTGCGTTCGGGCGTGTACGTGACCTTTGCTGCATTGGGTGCATTGGTGACGTCGATCTACGCAGGAGCGCGCTTAGCCAGTCTCGGCATTAGACGGCTGATAGCCGGGGGAATGGGGGTCGCCACGCTCGGGGGCGTAGTTCTGTGCCTCTACGGTCTTGTGGGATCGACGCCCCTTCTTCTCAGCGGCCAATTCATCATGGGCGTGGGGCTCGGCGCTGTGATGTCGGTAGCCTCCATTGCGATGGTCTCAGGTGTGCCGAGCCACCGAGCGGGAATGGCCTCAGCAGTAGAGGAAGTCAGCTATGAGTTCGGTTCACTAACCTCAATTGCGGTGCTAGGAAGCCTCGTGACATTTTTCTATTCACTGCTGATTAACATTCCCACAGACGCTCCTGCGGAGGCACAGGAGAGCCTGCACTCGGCGGTGCACCTGACACACGCTGCAGAGGCAAGCTGGGCAGACCCCCTCCTCGCTGCAGCCGATACGGCCTACTCACAGGCCTATGCTCTCATCTCTGCATTAGTCGTCATCGTGCTGGCAGCAGGTTCCCTCTATACGGCTCGTATTCTGCGGGGCGTAACAGTGAAGCTGGAAGACTGACGCGGGCCCCCGCCTCTAAAAGCGGCTAATAAATGTCCGCGGTTCACCGGTCAGTGGATCGGGGAAGTGCAGCTCCTTTGCAATAAGACCCATGGGGGTAGCAAAGTCCTCGTCTTCCACGTAAACCGGCCGGGGAGTTGGGGCGTCCATACTAAAGAGAGCATCATCCGAAAGATCGCTATACAAAGGGTCGTTGATGATCGGCAGGCCCAGCGAACGTAGCACGACTCGCAACTGGTGCGTTTTTCCGGTACGTGGCTCCAGGCGCCAGACCAAGACTTCGCGACCATCGCGCTGCTCCGTACGCAGACCAGTAACAAGCGTGACGGCATTCGGAGGTCCCGCGGTCAAGATTGTGCTGAGATGCCCGCGTGTTTTGGACATGCTGTGCTCCAGCTGCCACGGATGCTCTGGTGTCGGAAGATCCCACGAGCGCCAGGCAGCCAGTGGGGCAATAGGGTCGAAGGGGGTCTCCTCGGGGAGAGGAGTAAGTGCCTCGTAGACCTTGTGGGGGATACGGAGCTCGAACATCGTCTGATAGGCACCCCGGATCTCCGGACGGGCGGTCATTAGCAGCACCCCACGGGTCAAGCGGTCGAGGCGATGGGAGGGGGAAAGCTCCGGAATGCCGAGCTGTACCCGTGCCTTTACCAAAGCAGTTTCCGTAATGTGCTGACCGCGCGGGAGAGTGGCGAGAAATGGTGGCTTATCAACGACGACGATATCCGCATCCTGGTGAAGCACCGCGATCTCACCCGGCACGGGGCGTTCGGGTGCGGGGCGACGATAGAAATTGATAAAACTACCGGGGCGCAGAATATCGTCGGGCGCGAGTGGCTCACCGGAGTCGAGGCGTACTTCGCCGGCGGCGAAGCGTTCTAAAACGGCGCTAAAATTATCATCTTTTGCTCGGTGGCGTTGGGCGGAAATGAGGTGCCACAAAAAATCTTTTGCCACCCACGGCGTGTCGGTAGCTGGGGGAACAAGAATCCGCGTAGGATTAAGTCCCTTTTTTACTGGTAACGGTCCCATCAATCCGATATGCTACCCGGCATGGATATTGCTGCAATTACCGGTTCCCTGACCAACCTGTTCAAGAGCGAGCTTGGCGGTGTTCTGCTGAACATCTTCCGCACCCTCCTCGAGTTCTTCTCTCCCTCCAACGCACCCGCTGCTGACGACGTTCCGCTGCCCAACACTCGGGGCTAGTTTTCCTTAAAGGAAAAGATTTGCGCCTATCGCGCAACTGCCACGACTACCACACGACGACTACACGACTACTTAAATTTCCACTCACAAGGTGTCCACATTGTCCCGAGAATAGGGGCAAATGGGCGCCTTTTCTGCATTCATTAGGGCTTTTGAGGATAATGGAAAGTGTTAGAGGATCAATCGAAAAATCCCCCTGCAAGGAAGGATCGTTTCCCAATGGCTACCACGAGCGATAAGGAAATCATCGTCGCAGTTGATGGCTCTGACGCCAGCAACGAGGCCGTTCGCTGGGCTGCAAACGCTGCCCTGAAGCGCAAGCAGCCGCTGAAGCTGGTGAGCGCCTATACCATGCCTCAGTTCATGTACGCCGACGGAATGGTTCCGCCGCAGGAGCTGTACGACGAGCTCGAGAGCGAAGCTGGCGACAAGATTGAAAACGCCCGCAAGATCGTCACCGACTTTAGCTCCGACATTGAGGTCAGCTACCTGGTTAAGGAAGGCGCCCCGATCGATACCCTGCTGGATCTATCCGAGACCGCAGAAATGATCGTTATGGGATCGCGTGGCCTGGGCGGCCTGTCTGGCCTGGTTATGGGTTCTGTCTCCAGCGCCGTAGTTTCTCACGCTGATTGTCCTGTAGTGGTTGTGCGCAAGGACAACGACGTCACCGCTGACAATAAATACGGCCCGGTTGTGGTCGGCGTGGATGGCTCCGAGATTTCCCGCCAAGCTCTGAAGATCGCCTTCCGTGAGGCCGAGGCTCGTGGCGCCCTGCTGCGCGCAATCCACTCCTGGACGGATAACCAGATCCACACTTCCTATGTAGGCCTGGTGGACGCCCAGAACCAGATGGATCGGATGATCGTCGAGCGCCAGGACATGATGGAAGACGAGCTGAAGGATCTCATCAAGGAGTACCCGAGCGTACAGGTCGAGGAGATCGTTGAGCGCGAACGTCCAGTACAGTCCCTGACCGAGGCAGCGAAGGATGCTCAGCTGTTGATTGTCGGTTCTCACGGACGCGGCGGCTTCAAGGGAATGCTGCTGGGATCAACCTCCCGCACCCTGCTGCAGTATGCACCGTGCCCAATGATGGTTGTCCGTCCGAAGGACAAGAAGCACAAGTAGAAAATTGCCGGCAATTGCTGGCTATATAATTCAGATCCTGTAGAGTCCAATGGGCTTTGCAGGATTTTGTAAACTTGGGGCTGGTACGAGCGCCCCAAAGCTTTCAAATAGATCTTTACGATCTTTACGATAAGGAGTTAGGTAGATGGCAACCGCAGAGGAAAATTCCCGCACGGCGGGCTCCGCAACCTCTACTGACTCCTCCGCCGCTGCACACGACGGGGCGTCAACAAAAAAGGCGACTACCAAAACCGCGGCAAAGAAGTCTGCGGCGAAGAAAACAACTAAGAAGGCCACGAAACAAGCGACGCGATCGAGTCGCCGCAATCGTCCCGGACCACGCCAACGTCTGTTGGCCAGCGCCACGAACCTGTTTACGACGCAGGGAATCCGTGTGATCGGTATTGATCGCATCCTGCGCGATGCAGACGTGGCAAAGGCCAGCCTTTACTCGCTGTTCGGTTCCAAGGACAACCTGGTGGTGGCATACCTACAGGAACTGGATCAAAAATGGCGAGCTGACTGGCACGAACTGGCGGATCCACGGGAGAGCCCGGAGGATCGCATCATCGCCTTTTTCGATCTGTGCATACAGCAGGAGCCTGACAACAATTTCCGTGGTTCCCACTTTCAAAACGCCGCCAGCGAATACCCACGCCCCCAGACTGACTCGGAACAACGTATCCGCGACGCTGCGATGGAATACCGTCGCTGGTGCCGTGACACGATGGCCGAGCTACTCACCGAACGCTTCGGCTATGCTTCACAAACACTCGCTGACCAGCTCATGGTCTTCATGGACGGTGGCCTGAGCGGCGCCAAAATGTCCCGCAATACTGTGCCTCTGGAGACCGCGCGGGGGCTGGCGAAGCAACTGCTATTGACGGTGCCAATGAGCTATAACATCTAGTTATTCTGATCTTCCGCAGCAGGCTTTTCCTGCTCTGCGATCGCGGTGGGCTGCCCATTCTTCTTGGACTTGCGCGCCAGCTTCTTTTCCTTCTTCCGCTCGACGTGTTTCTCCTTCATAGCATTGCGGTGCTCAAGGAACTCTTCGGAGTAGGGGATCTTGCGGTCTAGAATCCGCTGGATGGATATCGTCTGCGCGGTGGTCCATAGGTTGTTACCCACCCAGTAGACCATCAGCGCCACCGGGCCAACCGCACCCAGGGCAATGGTGAACGGGGCGATAAGCACGATGGGGCCGATGAGCCACATGAGCTTGAGAAGCCACCGAGCCATTGCGGAATTGTGATCCACCGTGAGGTAATTGCGGTACATCGAGTACGCCCAGTTGGAGGTTGTAAAGACTGCAGCCACGATGGCCATGGGGAATACGACCCAAAAGACTTGATCCATAGTGGTATGAATCTCCGCGAACTGCGACTCCGACATCTGCACATAGGCAGCGAGTGGTACGTCGAAAAGCTTCGCAGAGAGCAACGATTGAACCTCTTCGGCATTCAGCGGGCCGAAGCCATTGACCGACGCATTAACCTCCGGATCCGGACTGGTGACGTGGATAAGCATGCGGTACAGACCCAACAGCACGGGGAGCTGCACAAGCATAGGAACACAACCATCCGAAAAACGGTATTCGTGCTCTTTTTGCAGTTCGCGCCGCTTCTTGGCCAGTTCCTTGCGAGCCTCCGGCGTATTGTCGCTGTATTCCTGCTCTAAGCGATAAACCTTAGGACGAATGTTCACCAGAATGCGGCTGGAATAAGCCTGCCGATAAACAAAAGGCAAAAGCAGACCGCGTACGGTGACGATCATGAGAACAAGTGCCAGCAACCAAGATTGAGCCGCATCCCAACCGAAAATATCGGCGAATAGGTAATGCCATGCCTTGAGGAATAGGGCAACGGGATACTCGACTATCTTCATGCAGGCGAGCTTACCCGCCACCTCAGGTAGTTGCGGGATAGGCTGTGTCGTGGGAGTGGTGGGGGAGAAGCGTGGGAGAAACGAAAGAGCCTGTAGCTAACACCGGAAATAATGCCTTAACGTAGTACCATGTGACGCATGGGAAAGCACCGGCGCCAGGCAAAAACACGACTCGACCCGATTAGTGTTTTTGGCGAAATCCTTATTACGTTCGGTGTAGTTGCCCTACTTTTTGGTTTCTGGGACGTCTTTTGGACGGATATCCAATCCGGTCGCGAGCAGGCAGCCGTTGCCCACCAGTTAGATGAGCAGTGGGACGAGAAGAACCCCCGCCCATTAACTGAGCCGGCGGAAGGCACCGCGTTCGCGCGCCTGTTTATCCCTTCTTTCGGTTCGGATTTCAATTTCTCCGTGGTCAAGGGGGTCGCCGATGGAGACCTGTCCAAGGGACCCGGGCACTATCAGGACAGTCAGGCGCCCGGTCAGCCTGGAAACTTCGCCATGGCCGGTCACCGAGTGGGCCGTGGCTCCCCCTTCAATGACCTCGGCCTGCTAACGACCTGCGATTCCGTTGTGGTGGAAACTGCAGGAAGTTGGAATATTTATCGCGTGCTGCCCATCGATGCGGCTCCTGGTAATCGCAAGTCGGAGGCTGAGAAGTGTATGTCCCCCGAGTTGGCGCAGAAAGTGTCTAGCGGTGAATATGCGGGCGTTAATGGCCGCTATATCACCACCCCGAACGACATTAACGTCATTAATCCTATTCCCGGCCAGTCGCGTATTGAGGTGCATCCGGACGATGCTGCACTGCTGACGATGACTACTTGCCACCCGCAGTTTTCCAATAAGGAGCGCATGATCGTCCACGCGGCTCTCGTTCGTTCCGAGTCCAAGAAGGATGGGAAGATGCCCAAAGAATTGACGGAGGGAGCCTAAATGTACGCAATGCTATGGCGGAACCTGCCGGGGCCGTGGTGGGTCAAACTATTCATCGTTTTGGCGCTATTAGTGGGGATCTTTTTCCTATTGATGGAAGTCGTATTCCCCTGGATCGGCCCAATGATGCCCTGGACTGACGTGGGAGTCGCCGAGGGACTGCTACGAATCGCCAGCGATACTTAGAACCTGACTAGAACAAGACCTAGAGCGATCTAGCGAACCTAGAGCTTAAGGTTCTTGATCGTCTCTTCGGCGATCTTCTGAGCCTTCACGGACTGTTCCTGAGCCGTGGTCACCACGACCGCCGTTTCGTCCTTCCACACTGCGTACACCGCGCCGGACTTGCCGTCACCACCGCGACGCCCGCCGCTCCACCCCTTTGGCTCGAGGGCCTTCAGCGTGGAATCGATCGGTGCAGCGTGATCCACCACGGCTATGGCATCCGAATTAGTGCGCATGTGCCTGACCATTACCGTGGCCTGTGGGTAATCTTCGTAGGACCAGAACACGCAGGCAGGCGGGTCGAAGCGTTCGTCGGTACCCGTGCCGGTCAAGCGCTGCCCGTTGGTGTTCTGCAACCACTCGCCGTTCAGGTAGGGGCACACCTCTTGGCCGCCTTGGCCCACATGCTCTGGTGCTGCCTCGATAGGAAGATCTGTTCCTTTTACCGGATCGACGGTGCGCTCCGTTGAAGATTCGGATGTTGGGGAATCGTCTCCCGATTCGCCCCCGCAGGCACTTACGTTAAAGGCTAGTGCGACCCCTGCTACGAGCGCGAGAGATGCCTTTTTTGCTTTATGACGCCCCAACTTCGACAAACCTCGAATCTCCTGTTTAAGCGGGATTTATCGTCGCTTTTTACTTGCCCTGCGCCTTTTCGAACTTCTCGATGACATCGGCGGAAATGCGGCCTCGCTCGGAGACTTCCACGTTATTCTCTCGTGCCCATTCGCGGATCATACGGTTGCGCTCTGGATTGGCGCTTCGGTTTGCCGTGCGACGGCCAGCGGCGCCGCCACGGGTCTTGCGGCGTGCAACCTGGACAAAGGGAGCCAAAGCCTTGTCAAAAGCATCACGGTTCTTAGCGGACAAATCAAGGGTGTAATCGATGCCATTGAGGCTGAAGTCAACAACGTTGACTTCGTCCTCGGAAAGTGGCGTGTCGTCTAGATCATCGAAGAACTGGGTAATTTCGCGGCGAGCCATCTGTATATTCCTTCCAGTTAAAGGGTTTGTGGCCTAGGCCAATGTTTTTCAGTAACAAGTGTAGCGCTAGATCAACAAATTTCAATGGAATGAAAATGAATTAGTATTTTAATGATAAAAATGCTGGAAATGAGGCGTCGTAAAGAAAGAGATAAATAGAAAAATACCCCCAGGGGTGAACCTGAGGGTATTTAAGAGGCAGCCTAACTCGGATTAGCGAGCGGAGTGCTGAGCCGGGTCAATGCGTACATTGGACGTGTGGATGCCCTCGCCCCACTTGGTGCTTGCAGCCTTGGCGAAGTGCAGCGGCTGATTCGGCTTGAGCTTGCCGTCTGGTCCGAGAGCCAACCAGTTAGCATCCACTGCGTCCTTCGTCACGCGCACGACCGTGTAGCCGTGGGAGTCGAAGTCCAGGTACTTCACGTGGCGGTTCATGTTTGTAAACGCGTACTCCACGGTGTGGGACAGAGCGTTATCCTCCGGCAGCTTTAGGATGTCGTCGATGTTGGACGAGGTGACGGAGGTGCAGACGATTTCGACGCCGGCGGTGCCGCCGTTCGGGTACGTGCCCGGGACAGCCGGAATATCGTTAGCCCACGAAGAGTGAATATCGCCCGTGAGCCACACGGTGTTGCGGATCTTGTTGTCCATCAAGTACTTGATCACGCGGCGACGTTCTGCGGCGTAGCCATCCCACTGGTCAAAGTTGTATGGCATGCCCTCCTCCGGCAGCCCCAGCAGCTGCGTGACAGCCTTGGTGGCCTGCGGATCCAGCGGCGGGATCAGCACCGGGCTGAACATTACGGAGTTGCCGATGAAGTTCCAGCGGGCCGTGGAGGTGGACAGCTTCTTGGTCAGCCATCCGAACTGTTCAGAGCCAAGCATACTGCGGGAGGCGTCGTCGGTTTTGCGAGCGGAAGTGAAGCTGGGCTTTTCGTTGCGGTAGGTGCGCAGGTCCAGCATATTCAGCTCAACCAGGTTGCCGAAGGACAGATTCCGGTAGATGTGGCCCTTTTCAGACAGCGGGGTGGCGCGAATCGGCAACCACTCGAGGTATGCCTGCATCGCGTTGTTGCGGCGGGCGTGGAAGTCGCGCTCCTTGTTGGGCTGGTGATTCTCCGCACCGTGCGCCCAGTTGTCGTTTGCGACCTCGTGGTCATCCCAGGTGACGATCCACGGGCAAACAGCGTGCGCAGCCTGCAGGTCAGCGTCGGTGTGGTGCAGCGCGTAGCGCTGGCGGTAATCAGCCAGGGAGACGATCTCGTTAGCCGGCTCGTGCAGGCGAACCGAACCGGTCTTTCCCGTGTACTCACCGCGTGGGTACTCGTAGATGTAGTCGCCGACGTGCAGGGCGTAATCGATATCGCCACGCTTAGCCATGTCGCGGTATGCGCTGAAGTAGCCAGCCTCCCAGTTGGAGCAGCTGAACAGGGCGAAGCGAAGTTCGGAGATGTCCGCGCCCCGAGCCGGTGCGGTGCGGGTTTGGCCAACCGGGGAGGTCTGACCCTTGCGCGGGCCATCGGTGGTGGTGAAGCGGTAGAAGTAGCCGGTGTAAGGCTTCAGGCCGCGTGCCTCGACCTTCACCGTCATGTCGCGCGAGGGTTCTGCCTTCGCGGTGCCAGAGGTAACGATCTGGGTGAACTTGCTATCGGTGGCAAGTTCCCACTTCACGGTGGTGGCGTTGCCCTTCTCCAGGCCCGGGTAGTCGTTCTCATTAGAGGTCACGCGGGTCCACAGCAGCACACTGTCGGGATAAGGGTCGCCGGATGCAACGCCATGTTGGAAGGCCGCCTTGCCCATCTTCATATTGATCGGCTTGTCCGCTGGCTTCGACGAACCGAGCGGAGCGGCGGAAGCAGTGGAATTAGCAGCGACGGTGCCGATGCCAACTGCGGCTGCACCGGCGGCGCCAGTCTGGAGAACCTGACGGCGAGTAAATTGCCCGGACGGAGCCGGAGTGGAATGTTCCTGAGGGTTGTTCGTCATAACCCTTATGAAACCACGCTCAGTTGAGTTTTGCTGGACAAGGGTCCAAAGCTGGATTCTACTTTTTCTTGGCCTTGAGCTGTGCCTCTACCAAGTCCAGCTCATTGGAGACGGAGCGCAGCACGCGCTTACCCGGACCCGTGTCCATGGACTTCGAGTTCTCGATAGCCTTATCCAGGTCGTCAAGACGATCGGAGATGTCCTTTGCAAAGCCACCAGGAACACTCTTGTCCAAGGACTGGCGGATCTTCTTGATGCGTGCCTGCTGCATTCCACCGTCACCAGGGAATTGTGCGTTGGCCTTGGGGGTCAGGCCCATGCGACGGGCGGCAGCGTCGTTCGAGGCCTCCTGCAGCATGGTCACGCTGCGGTAGAACAGCGGGATCGCAAAAGGTGCGGCAACGCGGGCGGCGCCGACGACCCGGAGCACCCTCTTGGAATTAAAACGACCGGCCTTGATTTGCTCCAGAGAGGCCTTCGCCATCTTCTCGTTGTGCTTGCGCTGCGCCTTGAGCTCCTTGGCATCCATCTTGCGCACCTGTTTGGCCGTCTTACGCAGGTAGGCTTCCTTGCGCTTTTCTAGCTTAGAGTCGGCCTTTACCTGTGCCTTGGCGCGAACCTTCGCAGCCTTTTGGATGGCCTTCTTTTCCTGACGGCGCTTGCGCATACCGCTGAGCAGTCCCATGTCACTCCGATGCGAATTGATCTGTCTTACTGTTCAACCAGATTACTTAACAAACATCTTTACTGTACGCGCTTCACTGTACTTCGACACCCTGGGGAGGCGCGCAACCCAACCGGCCGACGCGCTAGGCTTAGAAACTATTGTGAGCCTGCTTGAAGAACTTCCGCCGCTCAGCCCCCGTGACCTAGTGGGCTGCCGCCACCGTGCGGCACTTCGGCGTCACAAAGATCCGCAGGCACAACAAAAACAGCAGACACAACAGGCTGCTCCGCGTCTCCACATTCCGCAAGACCTCGAGGCTTACACCGAGGCGATCCAGCACAAGGTCAATGCGACGATTCGCCGGGAGATGGTTTTCCAATGCCTTCCCAATGTGCCGCGCATAGGCGACAAGGTATTCCCCAGCCGGGTGAATATCGACCCGGCTGATCCCGAAACAGCCGTTGAACAAACTCTGGAAGCGATGGCTGCCGGGGTGCGTTTGATTACGCGACCCGTTGTGGCCGAAGAACCTTTTCGTGTGGAGCTGGACCTCCTGGTCCGCGCCGACCTCGGCAAGGGGGTCGACGAGTTTATGCAGTACACGCCCGTCGCCATATCTTCGCATTCCGTGGCGCGCCGCGCGAAGTCCACGCAGCTTGCGGACTGTCGGGTAACGGACATCGGCGCATTGGGGTTAGCAGTGCCCGTCCCGATCAATTTTCGCCACCGCGCCGCTGCCGGAGATGCTCAAAAGGTCGCCATGGCTCACGTTGTGCTCCAGCAGTGGGGCTTTGCAGCCGACACCGTGGCGCTGATCGGCCGCGCCGGGCCCGGTAGGCCGCGCTGTTTCTTTTTTGACGCCCCCTCTGTCCTCCCCGGATTGCAGGCTGCGTTGGAAGAACCGATTCCGAGCGGTCCGCGGCGGATTAAGGAGTGCCAGACTTGCGAGTTTCACAACCACTGCCGAGCTCAGCTTCTGCAGGAACTAGAAATCAGTCTGTTGTTGCCGGGGGATAAAGCCCGCAGCTGGCGAGAGAAGGGGATTGAAACCCTTCCGCAGCTGGCGGCCTCGGGCAATGGGGAACATCCGCAGTTAGCACAGGCATGGATGGACGGGCAGGCTGCACTTCGCCGTCCACAGGAACGCTGGTTCGAACAACCGGAACTGTGGGGTGGAGCAAAGCGAAACACTGACGGTGGCCTGCGGGACTGGGTGGAGATCGACGTGGATATGGAGGCCCACCCGAACCGTGGCACATTCCTCTGGGGAACCTTCGACGGTTCGCGCTATATCGGTTTCGGAGACTTTAGCCGCGAGGGAGACGAAGGCCAGCACGTTGCGGAGTTTTGGCATTGGATGCAAGCACGCAAAGACCACGCGGTGGCCGCTGGCAAAAACTTCCAAGTTTGGGTGTACGCAGCCCAGGGGGAAAACTATTGGCTACGCCACGCAGCCGAGCGCTATGGTGGGCGCCGCTACAAGATCGATGGGATGAACCAGCAGGTAACAATGCCAACGCTGGAGCAAGTCAATGCCTTCATTGCCTCAGAACACTGGTGCGATTGCTTCAGCTTAGTGAAGAAAGCACTGGCGCCCACGGATTCTCTGGGATTAAAGACGGTGGCCCCGTTGGCAGGCTTTGAATTCAGTCAGGCCGGCATTAACGGAAAGGCTGCGGTGGAGCTTTTTGAGCAGGCCATCGGCGGATCTCGCGGCACTGCGCAAGCCGCCCGGCGTAAGCTGGAGCGCTACAACGCCGATGACTGCGTAGCTACCTCGACAGTTCGCGCGTGGCTGCGAAGGGGCGCGCCGGGGCTACAGGAACTGCGGCGTCAATAGAGTAAGAAGCGCAAGAGGGAGAGTATCCGAGCATGACCAACTTCTTTGACCGCATCATGGCGCTCAACGCCCAAGGGCCGTATCGGGCCGAGCGGGTCGGCCCGGAGGACGCACTAAAGGGCGGTCGGACTCCTGTGTTGGCGGATCCGCAGCCGAATGTGGTGCTGGGAACCCCGCTAAGTGGGTTAGAGGATGCCTACTGGGCGGAGAACCTGCAAAAACCAGCGCAGATCGTCTGCGGATTGGGCTGCTTCTGGGGAGTGGAGCGCATGTACTGGGGAGTGGACGGAGTGTGGGGAACTTCCGTGGGCTACGCGGGTGGCTACACTCCTAACCCGACCTATCGCGAGGTGTGTACGGGGCGAACGGGACATGCGGAAGCGGTGCGCATCGTGTTCGACGAAGCAGTAGTGAGCGTGGAGCAGCTGTTGCAGATCGCCTTCGAGAATCACGACCCAACCCAGGGGGATCGCCAGGGCAATGACGTGGGGACGCAATATCGCTCTTGCGTGTACGCCCAGGATGCTGAGCAGTTAGCTCGGGTGCAACGAGCCGTCGATGGTTGGCAGCAGCGCTTTACCGATGCGGGTTTCGGGGAGATCACTACCGAAATCGCTGAGCTGGCTAATGCGGGTGACGGTAATTACTACCTCGCCGAAGATGAGCATCAGCAGTACCTACACAAGCACCCCGACGGGTATTGCAACCACGGCTCTAATGGCGTGAGCTGCCCCGTCGGGGTGTTGGGTGACTAGCTGTGACTAGCTAGCGTTTGTACCTTAGTGGCCTCCGATTTCCTTGGGGAGGTTCTGGTTCGGGATGCGGCCTTCGGGCACGACCTTGCTGCCATCCCAGCGGAAGGTGACATCAGAGAAGTACTTGCCGGCCATGACATTGGCCTCGCCCGATTCGCGCAATGCCTCCCAGTCGCGCATACGCACCTTGACGGAGTTGGGGGTGGTGCGGAGGATCTCAGTTTGCTGAATCGTGTCGGACGCAATGCCGATGTACTTGCCCTTGTGGAAGAGCATCAGCTGCGTGGCGAATTGAGCATTACCCTGCCTTGCCTGAGTGATCAGCGCGTAGCTGAGATCGGAGCACGGGTTGTAGTTGGTCTGATTCGTCAGCTTCCAACCGTAAGGGTTATGAGGGAGCTTGCTGATGTTTTCAGTGATCTCCGGAGCGTTCGAATCTATCGGGCAATCCTGAGCTCCGTGGGTGCCATTGCCTGTGCGGGGGCTGGAGGCTGCGGCGTTGTACGTCTTGGCATTGGCGGATGCGGTGGGAGCCGCTGCGTCCTCGGGTGCCTTCTCATCACCGCAGGCAGCAGTGCCCAGCAGCAGACCGGACATGGCGATTGCGGTGCCGATCAGACGTGTACGACGGGTGCGAAAAGTGTTGTGGGTGGTCGGAGTCTTCATCGTTCTCTCCAATCTTGGAAGTGTGCGAGTGACTGTCTGCATAGGCCAGGCATGAAAACCGACCCATGCTGTGGATGCTTCCTCAGCTGGGTGAGCGAGAATGTGGGAGTCGAGTGAGTTGAAACCCCGCCCACCTTGATGGCTGGGGACGCAAAAGGCCCCATATCGATTGCCAGAATTTTTCTCCGGCGGATATAGGGCCTGCCTTATTCAGTTGGGAAATTATGAAGTTATGTATGTAGTTCTAGCGCTATGGAGTTGTAGAGTGCTTCGGGCTACTTCTTGGCAGCCTCGTAGCGCTTGGCAACCTCATCCCAGTTGAAGACGTTCCAGACAGCCTTGACGTAATCTGCCTTAACGTTCTTGTACTGCAGGTAGAAAGCGTGCTCCCACATATCCAGCAGCAGCAGCGGGGTCAGGTTGATGGACAGGTTACCATGCTGATCGGTCATCTGCTCAACAACCAGGTTGCCAGCGATGTGGTCGTAACCCAGAACCGCCCAACCGGAGCCCTGCAGACCCAGAGCAGCGCCGGAGAAGTGATCCTTGAAGGCCTCGAAAGAGCCAAAGTCACGGTTAATGGCCTCGGCCAGCTCACCAGTTGGCTCGCCGCCGCCATTCGGGGACAGGTTCTTCCAGAACAGGGAGTGGTTGGTGTGGCCACCCAGGTTGAAGGCCAGATCCTTGGACAGTGCGGTAACTACGCCAGCGATGGAGCCATCCTTACGGGCGGCCTCCAGCTTTTCCAGAGCAGCATTAGCGCCATTGACGTAGTTCTGGTGGTGCTTGGTGTGGTGCAGCTCCATAATCTCGCCAGAGATGTGGGGCTCCAGAGCGTCGTAAGCGTAATCCAGCTCGGGCAGTTCGTACTTAGCCATGGTTTCTCTTGATCCTTTCACACGTTGGAAGTGCCTGTGACAACAAGTGTGACGGCAAAAAACTGTTCCTGCAAGGTTTTTTCTCATGAACTTCTTAATTATTGACGCCGTATTCCAAAAGTTCAATATTCAGAAACCTTTGAGGTGAGGTTGGTTGGACGTGTCGCTATGCTGGCCGGTGGCGTCAGAAAAAACGGCAGCTACCAACTAGCAACCAGCAGCACCTAGCAAGGAAGAAGGCCAAGACGTTGACGGCATCTACTGGGCAAGAACAACCGCTTAACCGCAACAACACCGCAGCACCAACCCCCGGCTCCAAGATCGTCCTGATCGGCGCGGGTGACGTTGGTATCGCTTATGCATACACCCTGGTCAATCAGGGGCTCACCGATCACCTCGCCATCATCGACCTGGACGAGCGCAAGACCTGGGGTCACGTACAGGATCTGAACCACGCAGTGCCGTGGTCCCATCACAACACCCGCGTGACTGTCGGCACCTACGAAGACTGCCGCGATGCCGCAATGGTCTGCATCTGCGCGGGTGCGGCACAGAAGCCGGGGGAGACCCGACTCGACCTCGTTGCCAAGAACACCTCCATTTTCCGCAAGATCGTCGGCGATGTGATGGAGCATGGCTTTGACGGAATTTTCCTGGTTGCCAGCAATCCAGTGGACATCCTGAGCTACGCAACGTGGAAGTTTTCCGGACTGGATTCCAGCCGCGTGATCGGCTCCGGCACGATCCTGGATACCGCCCGTTTCCGTTATGGACTGGGGCAGTACTTCGGCCTTGCGCCGACCTCGGTGCACGCCTACGTGATCGGCGAGCACGGCGATACCGAATTGCCAGTTTTGTCGGCAGGTTCTGTGGCGGGCACCTCGATTCACCACCGACTCGAAAAGATGGGCGAATCCGCAGGCGAGGATGTAGACGAGATTTTCGTCAAGACCCGCGACGCGGCCTACGAGATTATCCAGGCCAAGGGCTCCACCAGCTTCGGCATCGGTATGGGGCTGGCACGCATCACCCAGGCGGTCTTCAGCAACCAGGACGTTGTACTGCCGATTTCCACGTTGCTGGAAGGGGAGTACGGATTCGAGGATATTTACATCGGCACTCCCGCCGTGATCAACCGCCAGGGCGTGCGCCACGCGGTCGAGCTGCAGCTAAACGACGAGGAGAAAGAAAAGTTCGACCACTCTGCAACCGTGCTGCGCAAGGTTATGGAGGAAACTGGACTCCTCGAGTAAGCCAGCTAACTCAGCTCTTGAATGCAGCGGGGCCGTAAATGGCACTGAGTAGGACGGGGCTGCGTAAGTAAACAACAGATGAAACTTGCGTTCGCCCCGCCGTTAGCGGATGCCGGTTGCCCTCCGGCGCACTAAGAATGGAGGGTATGAAAATTGTCGCCCACCGCGGAGCCTCCAAGGAACGCCCAGAACACACTCTGGCAGCCTACGAACTGGCCGAGCAGAGGGGCGCCGATGGCTTCGAGTGCGACATCCGTCTAACACGCGACGGGGAACTCGTGTGCCTGCACGACCGCACCATCGACCGCGTGGCGGTGGAAAAACCAACGAAGTCAAGTGGCGTAGTCAGCGAGATGACGCTGGCAGAGCTGCGGGAACTCAACGTCGGTACACCCGAGGAGCCAGCGCAGGTGCTGACTCTTCGCGAGCTTCTGACATTCTTCAACGATGTCAACTCTTCACGCACTGCTGCCGGGCAGGAGCATAGCCAGAGGGTTGGCGATGCGGACGCGGAGGACGGGGCGTCGTTAAAGAAAGAGCTATTCATCGAGACCAAGCACCCGAACCGTTATGGCCCCAAGGTCGAACACGCCCTGCACTACGAGCTGCAGCGGGCACGCCTGGCGGATAGTGCGCACGTGCACCTGATCAGCTTCAGCCCCCAGTCGCTGGTGCGCTTTAAGATGATTAACCCAGCTATCCACCGCATTTTGCTGCGACGTGAGTATCAACGCATGCTGAATCCGGGGCTTCAGGCACTGCATGTTGTCGACGCCCACGGTCTGTCCGTCGCACGGGGACGGATTCGTCCGGACATTATCGGTCGCTTTGGCGATGGCACGTATGTCTGGACCGCGGATAAGGAAGACGAGGTGCGCTGGGCCGCGCGACAGGGCGTGACGTGGCTGGCGACGAATTACCCAGGGCGGGCACGGATGTGGCGCGACGACGAGCTGGGGTGGGGCAGCACAGCGGGCACAGTGAACACAGCGGGCAAAGTGCGCACAGTGAGCAGAGCCGACGTAGTAGAAGAAACAGGCGCTGCTGCTATTTCTTAAGCGCAGCCCAGGTACAATAAATCACCGTGGCTAAGAAGAAAAAGAACCAAGAGAACCTGCCCGAGGGCATGAGCCGCCGTCAGGCTAAGCTCGCTGCCCGCGCCGCCGAGCGTGCGAAGCTGCAGAAGGATCCCCGCCCCTTCGATGGTTTTGCCATGGAGGCCGATCTTATCGCCTTGCAGGAATTCGTCCCCTCGGCGCACTTCGTTGCCGATGTGAAGGACGCGGAGCACAAGATCTCCATCGTTACTGTCCTGCCGGGTGCTGTCGCTGCCCTGCGCCGTTCTGAGGAAGACGGCGGGGAGGCCTTCGTTGCGCTGCAGACCCAGCGCCGGGGCGATAACCCGAACCGCGACCTGGCATATGCCCTGAACTGGGTGAAGCAGGCCGAGCCGGGACAGTCCCTGGAGGTTGGCGTGTCCGACGGCACCGAGCCCGCCCTCGAGGACATCCTGAACAAGGACACCGAGGCGGACATCACCGTTGCGCAGGACTTCGGTTGGTGGCTGACCGAGGAGAACCGCAACAACCCGCAGATCGCTGCCACCCTGCAGCGTGCCAACGATTCCGTGCTACCTTCCGAGCGGATCGACGCGAACATCAAGGGCGCGGCATGGTGGATTGACCCCTCTGACAAGGCACACATCCGCTGGGTGCGCCAGGAGGGCGAAGAGCAGCTGCTCAATGCACTGGCACGCCTGCACGCAGCTGGTGAGCTGCACCTGGGTGAGGGCTCCAAGCTCGCCGGTGTGTTCCGCACCCACGGCATCCTGGTTCCGGTGTGGGATCTGGATCGTACCCGCGAGGCAGCGTCCTGGAAGGAAGGCTTGGAGGCCCTGGATCCGAAGATCGAAGAAGCCCTGGCCAAGGACACTCCGCTGACCGCCGACGAGCAGAAGGCCAAGCAGACCATCCAGTCCCGCGAGGTCACCATCCGCTAAGAGCGGCTATCCGACTAACTATCGGAGCTGAGAAAACATTTCCTCTGCGCCGGCATCGTCCCACAATGCGACGTTGCCGGCGTACGTGTCTTCGTAGCCCGCGATCGGCACCGTCTCCTGCTTCGCACCGCCGGCCATAGCCATTCCCAGCGAAGCGAGGTGCCACACATGGTCACCCTCGTTGACCTTCATGTTCGAGCTCAAGGAATCGGCAACCTTTAGGTTCCTAAACGGGTTGAGCAGGGTGCCTGGCGACTTGATTTTCTGCGACAGCGCAGCCAAGAACTTGCGCTGGCGTTCCACACGATCCAGGTCGCCCTGCGCAGAGGTGTAGCGGGAACGTACATAACCCAGCGCCGTCGGCCCATCGAGCTCCTGGCATCCGGCCTGCAGTTTAATGCCTGCCATGGGGTCGTCCAACGGCTCATCCAGGCACATCTCCACGCCACCGACAGCGTCAACGACATTGGCGAAACCGCCAAACCCAACCTCTGCGTAGTGGTCGAGGTGGATACCCGTCGCCTGCTCTACGGTTTGCTGCAGAAGCGCCGAGCCACCGATGGAAAAGGCCTGGTTGAGCTTGTTCTTTCCGTTTCCGGGGATGTCCACCCAGCTGTCGCGCGGCAGCGAGAGCATAGTTGCTTGTCCGCCGAAGCGAGGAATGTGCACCACCATGATCGTGTCAGTGCGACCGACCGAATCGTTCAGCTCGCCGGCCATCAGGCGGTCGCCGTCTTCCTTGCTCAGCCCCGCGCGGGAGTCCGAACCCACCAGTAGCCAGTTCGTGCCGGAGGTGCCGCCCAGGCGGCCGTCATAATCCTGCAAGGCGTCAATTCGCTGCAACTTGGAATCCACCCACACAGCAGCGCCGATGCTCAGCGCGAGAACGATGGCCAGCAGCATTCCCACAATCTTGAAGAAGCCGAAACGCTTGCGCCTTTTGGGGCGCGGGGCGGTGCGGCCGCGGGGGCGTCGAGAAGGACGTGGGGTTTCGCGGGAGCCCGGACGCGCAGAGCGACCGGAGTAGTTACCGAACTGCGGGTCGCCGAAAGGCTGGCCCTGTCGGGGTTGCTGGGATGGACTGGGCTGGTAGTCCTGGGGGGCTCTGTAGCCCTGGTATTCCTGGCTGCTGTCGCGCGGAGGCAACGGTTCGGCACGGCGGTAGTGCGGCTTTTCGGGCTGTTCCGGGCTGCTCGGTTGTTCGCGGCGGGGAGGCTCGGTAGTGCTCGGAGGAATGACGCCCCTACGCACGGGTCTCCCATAGCGATCCAGAAGGGGCTTGCCGTGCCGGTCCCGGGCGATCTCCGTGCCGTTTGCACGGTTGTTAGCGCCAGAACCTTCGCCGGAGCGCCCGGAGCCGAAATTGTCGCGAGAATTCATGGGCACAATAATAACTGGTCAATCGGCGCCGGATTGAGTTAGAAGAATGTGGCATAGCCTACGAATGCGACGGTATCGATCAGCCCGTGGCCGATCACTAGCGGCCAAATGCGTCCCGTCTTCTTGAAGTACCAGAGGTACACCACGCCCATGATGATGTTGCCCACTCCGGCGGAATAGCCCTGGTAGAGGTGATAGCTTCCCCGCAGCAGCGCGGACGCGGCGAAGACCCATGGCCAACTGATGCGCAGCTGTCTCAGACGGGTGCTTAGCCAGGCTACGACCACCAGTTCCTCCGCGAAACCGTTTGCCCAAGAGTTCACCACTAGAAGCGGCAAACGCCACCATGTGTCGTCCAGACCACTGGGAACGACCTGCTTGGAGAGCCCAAGGTGCACGGCGGCGAAATAGAAGGCCAGGCCAGGAAGGCCAATGACCGCAGCCAGGCCCGCACCGTGGAGCCAATCGCCTGTTTTTAGACGCCAGGTGCGCACCAGTGCGGGAGTAGGCAGGTGCCGTATGAGCAGAAACATTGCCAGCCCGCCCCAGGCGAAGAGTGCCCCGCTGGAAAGCAGCTGCAGAATCGGATCCAACCACGGTAGTTCCGATTGTGTGCGGTTCAGGGTAGTCGACTGCTCGTTGAGCGCCTCCGGGCTGACCACCGCCTCGACAAGACGCGCGATAGCCCGCAGTCCGCTAGTGCCAAAGGTGACAACGAGTAAAAGCAGGATTTCCCAGCGCAGCGCGGTGCGATTGTCGCTTGTACTAGTGCTCATGACTGTGACCGTGGCTGTGGCTGTGACCGTGTTCGTGACTGTGGCGGTTGTCCGGCTTCGCGCGAAAATCCAATGCCTCGATATCGCCCGGAACCGCAACGCTGAGATTGTCGACGGGGAGCTGTGAGGTGGCGTCCATAATAAAGGCCGCCAGCGAGAGCAATGTCTCCGCGCTGACCCGATTGCCCACCGCGCCCAGCATGAGGGCGATGGGCCAACGACCAGGGACGCGCTCCGGGGAGACTAGCGGCACGGTGACGCTGGCCCAACCCGTGAGGTTCCACAAAGTGCCCCAGGGAGTCCAGGCGGTCTGCGCCCAAAAGTTATCGACTGGTGTGAACTGCGAAAATGCACCGGGTGTTGGTGGCGCGCACGCGAGGGTCGGGGTCGCGACGATATCGAACTCGGGCCATACCCGCTGTGGGTCGAGGCCGATAATCTGTTCTTCTAATTGTTGACGCCGCCATGCCGGTACCTGCCGACCCTCCTCGCGCAGCCACGCGGTGATCGGCGATAGTTTGCCGGGAAGATCCGCACAGCGGGAGGCGATGAGCTCGCGGAAAAGCTGGAAGGTAGCCGGCGGGTAGGGAGCGGGCGCCTGCGTGACGGATTCGACAAGCGGATGGGTGGTGGCTAGGGCAGTGGCTGCGGCGGTGGCTGCGGCAATGTCGGGGGAGACGCGACTGCGAGTGTGGAAAGGCTGGTTCGTGTAGCCGATACGCAGCGGCGAAGAACGGTACAGCGTGCTGTTGTCGGGCGCGGGGAGGCCATAGGCACGGGCGGTAGTCGGGAGATCCGCGGCGATAAAACCTTGAGCTACCGGCGAAAAAGTGCCGAATTGGTGATTGTGGGCGGGCTTGAGCGCCGCCAGGCCACAGCATGCCGCGGGGATGCGGATGGAGCCACCACCATCGGTGGCATGGGCGATGTTCACCAATCCACGGGCGACAGCCACCGCTGCGCCGCCGGAGGAGCCGCCGACCATCATGCCCGGATGCAGCGGATTTACCGGCTCGGGCATCCCAATCGGCTCGGTGTAAGCGGTGGTGCCAAACTCGGCAGAAGCAGAGGCGCCAACCAGCGTTGCCCCGGCAGCCAGTAGCCTGTGTGCGGTCGTATCGTGATAGTCCGCGACAAAGCTATGGTGCACCGACCCCATCGTCGTGACCTCACCCGCGACTTGCTGCAGATCCTTGATTAGTACTTCCTCGCCGCTTAGAGGAAGGCCGGGGTGGCCACGCAGAAAGTCATAGCCGTGCGGGTTGTCGTAGATACGGGTGACGCCCAGTTGGGCGTTGTTAAGACCCGTGTCGCGCCGGGCACGGGCGAGGCGGGTGGCAAAAGTGTTAGTGCCACCTTGCTCGCTGAGGATGTCGGAGGTGCAGTTCATTGATTCCCAAGGATATACCCCGCGGAAGAAGCGGCCAGGCGCAGGCGCGATTACACCCTCGCCGAGGCTGCGGGGGTCTCCATTAGACTGCGTTGCATGAGTGATTCTTCCGCACGCGTTGCCTTTTTAGGGCCTGAGGGCACCTTCACGGAGCAGGCACTGAAGCAGTTCAAAGAGCTCGGTGCGCTGCCGGAGGACGCCACTGAAATTCCGGTCGTCTCGCCACGGGCGGCGCTGGACATGGTGCGTGACGGAGAGGCCGATTTCGCGTGCGTGGCGTTGGAAAGCTCGGTTGACGGTCCGGTGTCGCAGACGGAAGACGCACTGACCTACGGCACGCCCCTGCAGATCTACCGCGAGGTTTTGGTTCCGGTCGTGTTTTCCATCCTGGTACAACCTGGTACTGAGCTGCGAGATATTAAGACTCTGACCACCCACCCCGTCGCCGAAGCACAGGTGCGCAATTGGGTAGCCGAGAATCTGCCGGACGTCGACTTTGTCCCCGCCGCCAGCAACGGAGCGGCTGCTGCTGCAGTCAAGGCCGGGCGGGCTGATGCCGCCGCCGCCCCGGCCCGTGCTGGCGAGATTCATGGTCTAGATGCACTGGCGGAGGGTGTGGCGGATGTCGCGGGTGCACAGACCCGATTCATTCTGGTCGGAAAACCCAGCAAACCTACCGCGCGCACGGGGAACGACCGTAGCGGCATGATCCTCTGGCTGCCGAATGTGCCTTCCAGCTTGTTAGATGCTATTGCGGAATTGTCCACCCGACAGGTGGATATGGCTCGCATCGGCTCGCGACCCCGCCGCACCGGGGCCAGGGGAGAAGGGGCGGCTAATGGAAACTATGTCTTCCATATCGGCGTCGTCGGCCATATCGAGGACGACGCAGTCGCCGAAGCTCTGGCTGGCCTGTACCGCCGCGCTGAGGAGGTGCGTTTCCTGGGCAGCTGGCCCTCAGCCGAGCCGTTGCCAGAGGCTGCAACGCATTCCAGCTATCCGCTGCGCCGTCATGCGGGCAGTGCCCCGCCGAACTACGCTGAATCCAGTAGGTGGATCGAGGAACTTAAACGCGGCGGAAAGGGCACCTAGCCAATGGCGCAGGCACAATCGACACGGCTTTTCCTGGTTAGGCACGGCCAGACAACCTCCAATGCCATTCATGCTTTGGACACTGCACTGCCGGGCGCCAGCCTCACCGACCTGGGATGGCAGCAAGCTGCCGAGGCAGGTCGATGGCTCAACGAACGTACTGGGCGCTTAAAAATCGCCTCCTCCTTTGCCGCGCGTGCACAGCAGACCGCCGTGGGCGTGGCCGGTGCTTTCAGCGGTGAGCTCGTGCCCGCGGAGTTCTCACATGGTGAGGCATTGGATGACGCCACAGCCCTCGACAAGGCCGCGGATCCTATTAAGGCTTCACTCCAGCGCCTACCACGGGTATCGGAGATTCCTGCCGGACGATACGAGATGAAAAACGACGAGGACTCCCACGAGGCCTATCACTCCATCCTGGGGACGTGGATGCTCGGTCGGGTGGATAAAGCAGTCCCGGGCGGACTTTCCGGCGCAGAAGTGCTGCGCGAATATCTCGCGACACTGCTGCGGGCGCTCGCCGACAACCACACGGCAGCGAACCCCAGCGATATTGCCCTGGTCAGCCACGGTGCCGTGATTCGCCTGGTCGCCCGCTTCCTGGGCGGGGTGGATCCGGAATGGGCCTTCATGCACTATCTGGCCAATGGCAATGTCATCACCCTCCGCGTACCAGACAACATTGCCGAGTTGGCTGATGTGGCAGAAGGGCGGCCTGGGGCGTCACAAAATAAGGGCGACCAACAAGACAGCGCGGCAGTAAATAGTGCTGCATTAAATAGTGCGGCGCAGACCGGTGTGCTCGACAGCCTGGAAGGAACCTTCGAGATCCTGGGGTGGGGCGAAGCCACCCTTTAGGGCAGGGGCGGGTGCCGCTAACCCCAACCGAGTTCGTGCAGGCGATCGTCGTCGATGCCGAAATGATGGCCAAGCTCGTGAATGACGGTGATGGCGACCTGCTCGATAAGCTCTTCCTCGCTATCGCAGATGTCCTCTAGAGCATGACGATAGATCGTGATTTTGTCCGGCAAGGCGGAGGTGTACTCGGAGGTGCGCTCAGTAAGCGCGATGCCCTCATAAAGCCCCAGAATATGCGGGCTTTCGGGGTTATAGTCCTCCGTGACGATGGCGACATTGCTGACATTATCCAGCAGCTCGCGCGGGATGCGCCTTAAACCCAAGTCAACGAGGTCTTCGAAGCGCTCCGGAGAAACGTCAATGGCCATTGGCTTTAGGAACCCTAGGGCGCTGGGGTCGGGTTCGCGCTGGGGGCAGCGCTCGGCTTCGTCTCCTCGCCCGGCTTCGCATCCTGGCGCAGCGGATTCCGCTTCGGCGGGGTGGCCGGAGCCTTGCCGTCGATGGTGAACTTATTGCGCACGTCGCCATTGAGAGCCGCGAAGCCGCCACCAGGGCGACCAAAGGTAAGCGCACAATTCACGGTGCGGGAACCGGCATCCCAGGACTGGCGCTGGAGCGTATTCCAGAACGGTGTGAGCGTGGAGTTGTACAGCGCATCGTCGCCACCGAGGTAGTCCTGCGCGGCCTTGGTGCAGACCTTATTCAGGAACTCATTCTGCTTCTTCAGGTCCGGCCATGCGCCGGGGAACTGTGTACCTAGGTTGACCACGGAGGTTACCTGCCAGGCGTGGTTTTCCGTACATGGCACTTCATTGGTCAGCTGGCCATCGACCCGCACACAGCGATCCTTCTCGAAGTAGCGTGCCTGATCCTGCTTCGCCGCAAAACCCGTGGTCTCTGTAGTGCGCCCGGTCGAATCGGGCACCATCACACCGCATAGCATCGTGCGGTCGCCGTCATTCCAGGCGGACTGTGGCGGCAAGATGGGGGAGATTGAGTAGCGTCCCTCTGGATCGAGCTTTCCCTTGAGGTACTGCATCGTGGGGCCGGTGCAGAGCTCATTGGTTAGTTCTTCTTGACGCTTCAAGTCCGGCTGCTTCGCGTTCGGACCAAACTCGCTTGTGGGGTACTGGCTGAGATCTTCGCGGGAGCTGACCTCGAAGCGGTGGGGCTGCTCGCAGTTGACGGTGGAGAACTCGGTGTTTACGCCGTTCGCGCCGGGCTTCCAATTCACACAATCGCCGTGGCTGGCCTGGGTGAAGGTGGTGTTGTCGACATGCTGGCCCTGCTTCTCATCAGTAATGGGAACCAAAGGTGAGCTACCCTCGGGCGCGACCAAGGCGAACGCAGCTGCGCTGACACCTCCGCAGAGGGCGGCGAACAGTGCGACAGTGATGCTGCGGGCTCTGCGTTGATTCTTCGCTTCGCTGGTGGTCATGAAAGGCTCGCTCTAATCCGACTCGGGTTCGACTGCTACTTGAGGCTAGGTACTTCGAGGCTAGTCTAGTAGGGGTTGTGCCTCAGGGGGAACTAGGCGGACAAGTGCGGAGCCGAACCCGCTAAGCTAAACACCATGATTGATCTGAAGCTTCTGCGCGATAACCCCGATGTAGTCCGAGAATCCCAGCGCACTCGCGGGGAGGACCCAGCACTGGTTGACCAGCTGCTGGAAGCCGATGCACAGCGCCGCGAGGCTATCAGCGCCGCCGATGCTGCCCGCGCGGAGCAAAAGGCTTTCTCCAAGGAGATGGGGCAGAAGATGCGCTCTGCCTCTGACGAGGAAAAGCAGGCTCTGCGTGAGGAGGGCAAGAAGAAGGCCGACTCCGTCAAGAAGTTGGAGGAGGAGCAGACGAAGGCTGAGCAGGCCGTCAACGACCTGCAGATGCAGATTTCCAACATCGTGGAAGACGGCGCGCCAGCGGGCGGCGAGGATGACTTTGTCACCCTCGATGTGGTGGGTGAGCCGCCACAGTTCGACTTCGAGCCAAAGGATCACCTGGAGCTTGGCGAGTCTCTGGGGCTGATCGACATGAAGCGCGGCACCAAGGTCTCTGGCGCTCGCTTCTACTTCCTCACCGGCGACGGTGCTCTTTTGCAGCTGGGCATGCTGCAATTGGCTGCCCAGAAGGCTGTGGAGCATGGTTTTAAGCTGATGATCCCACCGGTGCTGGTGCGCCCGGAGGTTATGTCCGGTACCGGTTTCCTGGGTGCGCACGCCGATGAGATTTATCGTCTGGAAGAGGACGATATGTACCTGGTTGGCACCTCTGAGGTGGCGCTGGCCGGCTATCACTCCGAGGAGATCATTAACCTGTCCGACGGCCCGCTGCGTTACGCCGGTTGGTCTTCCTGCTTCCGTCGCGAGGCTGGTTCCTATGGCAAGGACACCCGCGGCATTATCCGCGTGCACCAGTTCGACAAGGTCGAAATGTTCGTTTACTGCAAGCCGGAGGAGGCCACCGAAATCCACCAGCAATTGCTGGCCATGGAACGCGAAATGCTGGCTGCCATCGAGGTGCCCTACCGCGTGATCGACGTCGCCGGTGGCGACCTAGGTTCCTCGGCTGCCCGCAAGTTCGACACGGAGGCTTGGGTTCCCACCCAACAGACCTATCGCGAGCTGACCAGTACCTCCAACTGCACCACTTTCCAGGCGCGCCGTCTAAAGACCCGCTACCGCGATGCCGACGGCAAGGCGCAAACCGCCGCCACCCTGAACGGCACCCTGGCTACAACCCGCTGGCTGGTGGCTATTTTGGAGAACCACCAGCAGGCCGATGGCTCCGTGGTGGTGCCGAAGGCTCTGCGTCCTTTCGTTGGTAAAGATATTCTGAAGCCTAAAGAATCCGGCGCCTAAAGCGCTTTAGACTTCCAGGAGAGGTAACCGCCACCCATGTCGCTGCTCGATAGCTTCAGCTTTCCCGATGGCTACCAGCCAGTAACCACCGGCCACAAAGAGGCCAAGGAATTCCCCTATGGTTTCCCGACCATCGGTATTGCCAAGCTGTGGTTCCGCTACATGCAAAACTTGGATTGCGCGGTCTACGGTGCGGAGAATATTCCCGCCGATGGCCCCGCCATGATCGCCGTGAATCACACGGGCTATTGGGACTTCACCTACGGTGGCGTTCCGGCACATGTACGCGGTGGCCGCCTGGTGCGCTTCATGGCGAAGAAGGAGATCTTCGACGTCAAGGGTGTGGGAATGCTGATGAGCTCTTATCACCACATTCCAGTGGATCGTGCCGATGGACAAGGCTCAGTCGACCAGGCCATTAAGCAGCTGCGCGCCGGCGATTTGGTGGGTATCTTCCCGGAGGCCACTATTTCTCGTTCCTTCGAGGTCAAGGAGTTCCGCCAGGGTGCAGCCCGCATTGCCCATGCAGCTGACGTACCCCTGATCCCGTTGACGATCTGGGGTTCACAGCGCGTGTGGACGAAGGGGCGTAAGCCGATCTGGAAGCCCAAGAAAACTGAGCTGGTGATTACCGTCGGCAAGCCGATCGAAGTCACCGATGATGCGGAGGCTACCACTGCGCTTCTGCACCAGACCATGGTCGAGCAGTTGGACTTTACCCGTGACCGCTGGGAGGAGCGCTTCGGCCCCATGCCCAAGGGCGAGTTCTGGGTGCCCGCGGTCCTGGGTGGCAGTGCCCCTACCTTGGAAGACGCCACTGTTCAGGATCGCGCAGACGCTGCCGCCCGCAAGGAAAAGCGCGCCCAGGAGAAGGCCGAAGCTGAACGCCGGGCAGCGTCCGAGGCACGCGAGCGTGACGAGGCCACTGGCGTTAACAAGGTTTTGGTTCCTCTGCGTCAGCGCCTTAAGCGTCTACGCAAAAAATAGGACGGAGAAATGCAGGAATCCCCGTTGCTGGTTGTCAGCGACGTTGACGGCACTCTACTAAACAGCAGGGAGCGAGTCTCGCAGCGCATGCGTCGCGCAGTGAACTCGATGCTGCACCAGGGCACCGTGTTTACCCTTGCGACCGGCCGACCGCCACGCTGGCTCATGCCCGTCTTCGAGCAGCTGCCTGTCCGTCCCGTCTGCGCCTGTGCCAATGGCGCCATTATTTATGACGCCAACCGGGATCAGATACTGCACGCCGCAACCCTCAAGCCCGCCCTGGTGAGGGCACTTATTGATCAGCTCGCCGAGGCTGTTCCCGGCGTGGGGTTCGCCGTCGAGCGGGCCGGTACCAGCGCTTTTGACCGCGCCGACGAGCTCTTTTCCGTCTCTCCCGGCTATGACCATGCCTGGGACTCCACCGAGCACGCCGTACAGAATATTGACGAACTCGCGGCCACCCCGGTGGTGAAGCTGCTGGTGCGCGACCCCCGCCGTACCTCTGCCGAACTCTACGCCGCGGTGAGTCCTTTTATTGACGCCACCCAAGCGAAAGCGACATACAGCTATGAAGGTGGGCTGGTCGAGGTCGCGGCGGCGGGGATCTCCAAGCGCTCCGCGTTGGAGTGGATAGCGGAACAGATCGGGGTGGAAGCCTCTCAGGCCATCGCTTTTGGGGACATGCCGAACGACACAGAAATGCTCTCATGGGCCGGCCACGGGGTGGCCATGGGCAATGCCGAGGAGTCCTTGAAGGGCATCGCCGATGAAGTCACCCTGACCAATGATGAGGACGGTGTAGCCGCCGTACTTGAGCGGTGGTTCTAGTCCCATGTCGAAGCTGAGCGAAAACGTCCGTCGGAAAGTTTCCGAACTGCAGGTACATCACGAGGGGCTGAAAAAGCGCAGCTATGGTTTCCTAGTTCGTCCGCTGACCCTCCTGGCGGGCTGGCTATTTGTGGTCGTCGGCATCCTCATCATCCCCACGCCCGGGCCGGGGTGGTTCCTACTTTTCTTCGGCATCGGGGTGCTCTCCTTCGAACTGGCCTGGCCTAACCGGCTGCTGGACTATGGACTGCGGAAATACGACAGCGCTGAGGAGTATTGGAAGCGCCAAGGCAAGGGTATGAAAGCCCTGATCCTAGTGATCTTCTTGCTGGGCTGTGCCGTGGTGTTCACGGGCATCTTCTGGATCATGTGGAACACCGGAATGCTTAGCTTGGCGGAACCCTGGTTGGCGGACTGGGTGAATACGCTTCCCGACTGGGCCGGGTTTAAAAACCGCTAGCTTGAGGCCATTAGCCGGGCGGCACACCGAGGTGGCGTCGTGCCCAAACAACCACGAGTGAGCGCGGTACCCTGGCAGACATGACTGAGCAGACACACAGCGGACAGAACTACGACCTCATCGTTGTCGGCAGCGGCTTCTTCGGCCTCACCGTGGCCGAGCGCGCGGCAACCCAGGCCGGCAAGAACGTGCTGGTGGTGGAGAAGCGAGCCCACATCGGCGGCAATGCATACTCCGAGGCCGAGCCGGAAACGGGCATCGAGGTCCACAAGTACGGTGCGCACCTGTTCCACACCTCCAACAAGCGCGTGTGGGATTACGTCAACCAGTTCACGGACTTCACCGACTACCAGCACCGCGTGTTTGCCATGCACAAGGGCACGGCCTACCAGTTCCCGATGGGTCTGGGGCTGATCAACCAGTTCTTCGGCAAGTACTACAGCCCGGACGAGGCTCGCCAGCTGATTAAGGACCAGACCGACGGGCTGGATCCAGCAGAGGCGAAGAACCTCGAGGAAAAGGGAATCTCCCTGATCGGCCGCCCGCTGTACGAGGCTTTTGTGCGCGATTACACCGCCAAGCAGTGGCAGACCGACCCGAAGGACCTGCCCGCTTCCAACATCTCCCGCCTGCCGGTGCGCTACACCTTCAACAACCGCTACTTCAACGACACCTACGAGGGCCTGCCGGTGGAAGGCTACACCGCGTGGCTGGAGAACATGGCAGCCGACGAGAAGATCGAGGTGCGCCTGGATACCGACTGGTTCGAGATCCGCGATGAGATCCGCGCAGCCAACCCGGACGCGCCCGTGGTGTACACCGGCCCGCTGGACCGCTACTTCGACTACGCCGAAGGCCACCTGGGCTGGCGCACCCTCGACTTCGAGACCGAGGTGCTGAACACCGGTGATTTCCAGGGCACCCCGGTGATGAACTACAACGATGCCGAGTTCCCCTACACCCGCATCCACGAGTTCCGCCACTTCCACCCGGAGCGGGGCGACAAGTACCCGAAGGACAAGACGGTCATCATGAAGGAGTTCTCCCGCTTCGCGGAGGAGGGCGACGAGCCGTACTACCCGATCAACACTCCGGAGGACCGCGAGAAGCTGGAGGCCTACCGCAAGCTGGCCGCTGAGGAAGCCGCACAGAACAAGGTGCTGTTCGGCGGCCGCCTGGGAACCTACCAGTACCTGGACATGCACATGGCCATCGGCGCTGCGCTGTCGATGTACGACAACAAGCTGGCGCCGTACTTCAACGATGGCCAGGCGATCGAGCAGGAGCGCGGGCACTAAGGCGATTAGTGAGGTAGGGGCCATAGGCGACAAGTGGGGCCGATTAGGCTCCTAGATTCAGCATGCCAATGCTGTTCACTACCATGTAGATTCCGACAATCGCGGCGACCCACAGTAACGTCACTTTTGCCTCGTATTCCATTCGAGGGGCAATACGTTCGAGTAGAGGAAGAACCTTTTCTTTGAATGCTAGTGCAAGGGCTACAAAAGTGAGTGCGGGAATAACCATGACTAGGCAGTAGATTCCCACGGTTGAGGCCTTAGCGACTGGCGATACGTCCCAGCTGCTGATAATGCCCATGGCGGCGATGTAAGGGAGCATCGTCGCAGCTTCAGTGAGCGACGCGCCGAGTCCGAGAGCGAGCATTCCGGACACACCGTTTCGGGGGTTCGGTACCTGTTTTGGCATTTCTCCCGGATTCGGCTTTCGCGGGGTGCGTGCAAAGACTCCGAAGCCGGCAAGGGCGACGCCGAGTATCAGAGTTATCCATGGGAAGAAGCTGGTCTGTGTGAATTGCTTGGGGAAGGTACTTAGACCCGAGAAGCCGAGCAGTATGGCTATGCCCAAGAGGAAGTAAACGGCTGCGACTGTAGATAGATAGACCGTCAGGGCGGGGGTTTTCACCGTGCGCCATCGAATGATGAGTGCGAGGGGAATCACGAGCGTGCCGATGCTCAGACTGTCGAGTAGTGCCAATCCAAAGACTGCAATGACTGATCCCATTGGTACTCCAATGTGTCGTACGATTGTATGGTGCTCGTACGAGTGTATGACAGGCTAGGCTGGTGTGCAATCATGGAAAATGTTTCGTTGGATCATCAGTTCTCAGAATCATCAGCTCTTATCGCGGATGCGACCATAAGAATCATTGCTTCCAGAGGTCTCGATGCGGTAAGCGTGCGCGAAGTCGCTAAAGAGTCCGGATTTGCCCCGGGATCTGTGCAATACCACGCTCCCAACAAGGAAATTCTGCTTGCTCACGCGTTCATTCGCTCCTTTCAACGGCAAACCGCTCGTCTGAAAGAAGTATCAGTGCCAGACGACAGGTTGGAGGCGCATGTAGTGAGGTTTGCTGAGCTTCTCCCTCTCGGGGGCGAACGGTCCGAAGACGCTGCGATGTGGGTTACGTATGGCTCGGCATCGGCCACACGTGATTGGATGGCCGACCTCTACGATCAAGTTCTCCGCTATTTTCAAGGAGCTGTCACAAAGGTACTTGATGGCATGGATCACGCTGCTCTTAGAGGGCGATTGATCACAGCACTCGTCAACGGTTTAACTCTTGATAATCTGCGGGCCCCCGTAACGGACGCAGATCGCATTGTCGGAGACCTTCGTGAGGGTTTGCGCCTAATCGTCGGTGACTAGACCTGTTGGCTCGAACGATGGCACCGTACTTTGCTGCACTAATATTGCACGAGTGCCGCGTGAGAAAACCCAAACAAAGGAAAGCCAGCAAAAGCTGTCGTCGCAGGGAGTGAGCAAGTTCCTCACCCTGCCAGTGGCGCCGGTCCTCCTGGTTCTCATCGGCTCGATCGGCACCCAAACCGCGGCGGTACTGGTCACAGACATGCTTTCAACGGTCGGCGCGCCGGGCGTATCGGGCCTGCGTATGACCGCCGCCGCCATCATCATGGTGGTCATCTTCCGCCCGAAGCTGTCTGGCATGACGCGCACCCGCGCCCTCAACATCGTGGTCTACGGCATCGCCATTGGCATGATGAACATGATGGTTTATGCAGCCATCGCTCGGCTGCCCCAAGGCGTCGCCGTCACTATCGACTTCCTTGGCCCCTGCGTCGTGTCTTTTCTGGGGTTGACCATGTGGCGCTCCCGCCTGTGGGCCATCGCCGCTTTCGTCGGCGTTGCTCTGATCGCGCAACCCTCCAATGACCTGGACATCGTCGGTATTGGATTCGGCGCTGTCGGTGCGGTTTTCTTCGGCGCCTACACGCTGTTTGCTGCCCGCGTTGGCAAAACCGAGGGTGGTGGCATGCCGGATCTGGCGCTGTCTGTGGTCGTCGCTGCACTCGTGCTCGCACCGTTCTCTGTCCCGGCGGTGCCGCATGTTGACGGCTCGATGTGGGGCATCATTGTCATCTCTGGTTTCATCGGCGCCGTTGTTCCCTATGTGGTGGATACGATCGCCGCGGGAATTGTCTCGGCGGCGGTTGTCGGCACGCTCTTTGCATTGGACCCGGTGATTGGCGCGATCCTGGGGTGGGTGTTCTCCGGCGATCAGTTGACGTGGTCCATGGCGCTCGGAATCGTGCTGATTGCCATGGCTGGCGCGATTATTACGTGGCGAGGGGCACAGGAGTCACGGCAACTACGACGGTTGGGCGAAGCAACGGCGTAGCCAATTGGGGCTGTGTCGCGCAAGCCCTTGCGCCCGGCTTTCATGGATAATCGGATATATTCCAATGTCTTTAATTCCTATGCGGAGGTCTGTGTTCAGCGTATGAACGCTCAGCCAGTGAAAGCCCAGTCCGATTCTCAGTTCGACGCCACCCGCTTGGCGCGCATCCTGCTGCCGAAGCGTGGCGAGCCCCGCAATGTGCGCTCGCTGTACATCGTGGAGAACGAGGCCACCACCCCTGGCCGCGTCAACGCCGTTTCCCGTACCGAGGCGATTCTTCCCGCAGGCAGTGAGATTTCTTTCGAGACCTACTTCAACGCCTTCCCCGCCTCCTACTGGCGCCGCTGGTCCCAGCTGGACGAGGTCAAGCTTCGTATCGAGATCACCGGTGAGGCACGCGTAGACCTGTACCGCTCCAAGTACGACGGCTCCCGCATTGGTATCGAGGGAGCCCAGATTGAAACCGACGAAAACGGCCACGGTATCGCCGAGTTCACCATCTCCCTGGCTCCGTTCGAAGATGGCGGCTGGATCTGGTTCGACCTGACCTGTGAGAAGGAAACCCGCCTGCACTCAGCAGGTTGGTTCGCCACCGTCGAGGCCGGCGAGCAGACCTTCGAGGGCGAAACGCTGCCGGTCACCGAGCCAAGCGTCACCATCGGCATCCCGACCTTCAACCGTCCGACGGACGCTGTGGCTGCGCTGCACGCGCTGGCTTCCGACCCGGAGGTTGACGGTCGCATCGAGGCCATCATCATGCCCGACCAGGGCGACAAGCACCCCGCCGACGAGCCGGACTTCGACGAGGTTGCGGAGCACTTCGGCGACCGTCTGCGCATTGTCAGCCAGGGCAACCTCGGCGGCTCCGGTGGCTACTCCCGCATCATGTACGAGGCTCGCCACCCCGAGCGCGGCACCACCAGCCCGTACATCCTGTACATGGACGACGACATCGCCATCGAGCCCGATAGCGTATTGCGTGCCCTGGCGGCCGCTCGCTACGCGAAGTCTCCGATGCTGATCGGCGGCCAGATGCTGGACCTCCAGGAGCGCAGCTACCTGCACAGCATGGGCGAGGTCGTCCACCGCGACGTATTTATGTGGGGTGCCGCACCGCACACCCACTACACTCACGATTTTTACCGCCACCCGCTCCGCGACCTGGGCGATGGCACTGCCCACAATGCGGCAGGTCAGCCCATCGCGCCTGTGGCCCGGGACGTGATCAACAAGGGCTACGGCACCCCAAACAACGCGGAGAACTCCAAGGATCTGCACCGCCGCATTGACGTTGATTACAACGGCTGGTGGATGTGCCTGATCCCGCGCTTTGTCGCTGATCGTATTGGCCAGCCCCTGCCGCTCTTTATCAAGTGGGATGACGCCGAGTACGGCCTGCGCGCAAAGGACGCTGGCTTCCCCACGGCCTCCTGGCCGGGCATTGCAATTTGGCACATGGCCTGGGCAAACAAGGACGATGCTATCGACTGGCAGGCTTATTTCCACATCCGCAATCGCCTGATCGTGGCAGCTATGCAGCTGGAGGGCTCCCCGCGTGGCCTGCTGACTTCCCTGGCCAAGGCTGCAGCCAAGCACCTGCTGTGCCTGGAATACTCCACCGTCGCCCTGCATATTGAGGCGATGAAGGACTTCCTGGCCGGCCCGGATCAGCTTTTCGACATTCTGGATACCTCCCTGCCGCGCATCGCGAAGCTGCGCAAGAACTACTCCGATGCGGTGGTCGTCCCTTCCGCCACGGAGCTGCCCCCAGCAACGGGCGGCCCGGCGGACCTGACGCGCATTCCGCTGAGCAAGAAGGCGAAAATCGTCACGCTCGCCAAGGGGCTGTTGAACAACGCCAAGCCTGCCGATGCCCGTCACCACCACGCACCGCAGGTGAACCTCCCCCCTGTCGAGGCTCGTTGGTTCAGCCTTTCCCGCATCGACGGCGCGACCGTGACCACTGCTGATGGCAAGGGCGTGTTCTACCGCAAGCGTGACCGCGGTCAGATGTTGGCACTGGTCAAGGAGTTTGCGCGCCTGGAAAAGCAGGTTTATAACCGCTTTGACGAGCTACGCAATGCTTATCGTGCGGCCCACCCGCACCTGACCAGCCAAGAGGGCTGGGCGCAGATCTTCGAGCCCGAGCCCGCTGCCACCGAGCAAGCCTAGGCAGGCCCGACCAACCCAAACTCGAACAACCCAACCCCCGCGACAAAAGCTAAGGACATCGCAAAGACAATGAGCTCCATACGCGTAAGCGGCGACCCACTGGGCGAATCCGAACTCCTGGTTGCGCTGCAGAAGCAGCTGACTGATAAGCCGGGAGTTCTCCCAGTCGCCCGGGGGATGAGCCATTTCGGCGAGCACGCCCTCGGCTGGATGGGCACCGCTTCCCTGGGGTACAGCCTGGCCACTGTCCGAAACAAGCCCGCCGATAGCCCGGAACGCCGCGGCTGGCTGACCATGGGGGTCAGCGCCTTTATCGCCCACGCGGCAAGCGTGGTGCTCAAGCGCATCGTCCGCCGTCCACGCCCGCATGATCCGCGGATTAAGATCGGCGTCGGAACACCCTCGAAGTTGAGCTTCCCCTCGTCGCACGCGACCAGCTCCACCGCGGCCCTCGTGGCCTTTGCCCAGTCGGCGAACAACCACACAGGGGCGCTACCCCTGGCTGGTATCCCAGCGATGGCGCTGTCCCGCATGGTGTTGGGCGTACACTATCCCTCTGACGTAGCTCTCGGAAGTTGCATCGGTGCTGCCACGGCCATTGCCGTGCGCAGGGTTGTCGATGGGGGACGTGGGGGCGTCACAAAGAAGAACAGTGAGGAGAAAAGCCAGTGAGCGAACAGCGTAGCGAAGGCCGACCAGAGCCGCTGATCGGCGCGGAGCCGCACACGTCCGGGCTGGAAGATCCGAACCAGGCGACCAGCACCGCCACCGACACGAAGAAGTTGCGCCCGCCGCGCAACCTGCCGGAGGCGATGATTAAAGCTCTGCGCCCGAAGCAGTGGGTGAAGAACGTCCTGGTGATCGCGGCTCCTGCAGCTGCCGGTGGCGACATGCTCTTCCACACCCGCGTTCTGCTGGATGTGCTGATCGCCTTTGTGGCCTTCTGCCTGGCGGCCAGCTCCATCTACCTGATCAACGATGCCCGCGACGTGGAGGCAGACCGCGCGCACCCGACCAAGCGCTTCCGCCCGATTGCAGCAGGCGTGCTGCCGGTGGGGTTGGCGTATGCGATGTCAGTGGTGCTGATCATCGCGGCGATTGGTGGCTCGCTGCTGGCATCGTCGGGTACGAACCTGGCGATCGTGGTGTCTGTGTATATTTCGCTGCAGCTGGGTTATTGCTTCGGCTGGAAGCATCAGCCGGTGATCGATATTGCGCTGGTGAGCTCCGGTTTTATGCTGCGTGCAATGGCTGGTGGCGTGGCAGCGGCGATTCTGCTGTCGCAGTGGTTCCTGCTGGTCGCGGCGTTTGGTTCCCTGTTCATGGCTGCGGGTAAGCGCTATGCGGAGCTGAAGCTTTCTCTGCGTTCGGGCGCGAAGATCCGCAAGTCGCTGGAGAGCTACACCCCGACCTACCTGCGCTTTGTGTGGACTTTGGCTGCGACCGCAGTGGTGCTGAGCTACGCGCTATGGGGCTTTGGTCTGGCGCAGACGGTGGAGTCTGGCGTGGCGGCTGTGTGGTACCAGGTCTCGATGGTGCCGTTTACGATCGCGATTCTGCGCTACGCGGCTGATGTTGACCGCGGTGAGGGTGGCGCCCCGGATGAGATCGCTCTGGAGGATCGCACTCTGCAGCTGCTGGCACTGGCATGGCTGTTCTGCGTGGCGATGGCGGTGTACATCGTGCCGCTGTTCTAGGTACTTCTTTAGGTTTTTGACGCCGACTTGTCCGCCGCGGGCAGTCGGCGTTTAACACATTCAGGGGTAAAATTCGGTGACATCCTGCGGCAGATGTGCTCTGTGTGACTCAGGAGCATGGGGGAGAAGGGGGAGAAAAAGAGATTCGGAAGATGTAGCGCTTTGGGGGCGGGAATCGATTATTACTTTGAGGGAGAACGTAAAGATTTGGTAACGTACACCCATCTTAGGTTTCGGGGTCGCCCTCTGACCCCGTGATTTTTTCGTTTCAAGACTGTTGTTTCGCGACTGTTTAGGACTACATGAACACGACTATGAAGACTAAGGGTCTGGGAGCCAAGCTCACCGCCTTCCTGGTTGCAGTTGCCACTGCGCTGGGTATGGCAGTGGTCACAGCTCCTTCGGCTGCAGCTGATAACCGTGGCTACCTGCGTCCGGGCTGCCACTGGAGCAAGCACAAGTACTACCTGCAGAACTGCTGGGTTTACTCCCCGGCAATGGGCCAGAAGATCCAGGTGCAGATCAAGCCTGCTTCCCGTGGTGGTAGCGCTGGCGTCTACATGCTGGATGGTCTGCGCGCACGCCAGGACTACAACGCATGGGTTTGGTCCGGTAATGCTGTAAAGAAGTTCGTCAACGACAACGTGACCCTGGTTATGCCGGTCGGTGGTCAGGCGCAGTTCTACACGGACTGGATGGGGCCGTACCGCGGTACTGGTGGCCCGAAGAAGCCGCGTTGGGAGACCTTCCTGACTCGCGAGCTGCCGGGCTACCTGCAGCGCAACTTCGGCGTGAGCCCGACCCGCAACTCCATTGTTGGTCTGTCCATGGGCGGTACCGCTGCGATGAACCTGGCGGCATGGCACCGTAATCAGTTCAAGCAGGCTACCTCCCTGTCTGGTTACCTGAACCCGACTTGGCCGGGTATGTACGCCGGAATCCAGTACGCAATGAATGATGCTGCTAAGGGTGCCAACATCTGGGACATGTGGGGCAGCCCGGTTGATCCGCGCCGTTTCCGCAATGACCCGACGGTTCAGGCTGGTCGTTTCAGCGGTATGCCGCTGTACCTGGCTGCTTCCGGTGGTGTGCCGTCTCGTGGCGAGAAGTTCCTGGAGAACCCGCGGGGCGTTGCAGCAGGCATCGGCTTGGAGTGGATGGCACGTACGTCCACTGCGAAGTTTGAGATGGCTGCCCGTGCAGTTGGCGCACGCCCGGTCGTGAGCTACCCAATGACCGGCCTGCACGCATGGCCTTACTGGGATGCGGAGCTGTCCAAGGCTCGCCCGCACATCCTGCGCGCACTGGGCGCATAGCCTGGAGTTGCCTACGGGCGCTATTTAAAGCCGCCGCCTGAGGTGCTGACCTTTAAGGTCAGATGCCTTTGGGGGTGGCTTTTTTGTATGCCTGGGTTTGTATGTATGGGTGGGGTGTTGAGTGGGGTAAAAGGGGGAATGTCGCTAGAACGGGAAAGTGCTACACCTGCAAAGTGTGCATGCGATTGGCTCAACGTGCTGACCTGCGGTTTTATGGTGGTGAAAATGATTGGCTGTAACAGATTCCCGTTTTAACGACATTCGGGTGCGGCGGATGCGTGGTGGCGTCAAAAGAAAGAATCACAAGAGCCACATAAGTAACAATGGCAACATGCTAGGCTAACCCTAAAGTAAAACTTTAAATGTTCCGCGTGTTGTCCATGTGAAAACGCTTTTGCTTGCCATAATTGCTCACGTGCTAGCAGCGAAACTGTGGGTGCCAGCTACAAATCAAAAAGTAGAACCCCCACAGATCGCGATAGACGAAAACGTGAATAGAGAATGGCCACAAAAGCGATCGGTGAAGTCGAAGCAGGAGGGGAACCTGCTCCGGCCAACACTCGCTGAAAACAGCACTTCAAACCTCACACGGCTAATCACGGCCAACACAGGCTAGAAGTAGCGCTGAAGCGCGCCCGACCTAGCCAGACCACAATTCAACACACTTAAAAGAAGCAACAGAAAGAATAAAGACTATGCGCCTTGCAGCGAACCTCTCCCGTCGCACTCGCTCCGCCAGCAGCAAGACCGGTAGCAAGAACAGCAGCATCCTCGGCCGTAAGAGCACGGCCCTCCTGGCTCTGCCGCTTTCCGTTGCACTGGCAATGCCACTGATGCCATCCGCTACTGCTCAGAGCCCGCTTGGCGGCTCGATGGGCCCGGGCTCCGGCACGAGCTACCTGGACCCGGACAGCATTCCGAAGCGTACGCCGCGCCAGGTCACCGAGCAGAACCTGCAGGGCCTGCCGGAAGGCGTCAGCGTGGATCGCGTCGAGTGGATCACTGAGCGCTGGGCCAATGTCTATATCAATTCCGCCGCAATGCCGGGCAAGCCGATCAAGGTACAGATTCTGCTGGCTCGCGACTGGTACTCCCAGCCAGACCGTAAGTTCCCGACCGTTTGGTCTCTGGACGGCCTGCGCGCCCGCGAGGACGAGTCCGGCTGGACCCTGTCCACCAACATCGCCTCCCAGTACGCCGACCGTAACGTCAACGTGGTCCTGCCCGTCGGTGGCGAGTCCTCCTTCTACACCGATTGGCAGAAGCCGGACAATGGCAAGCACTACAAGTGGGAGACCTTCCTGACCAAGGAGCTGCCCGCTGTGCTCCGCGAGGGGTGGCGCGCCAACGAAGACCGCGCGATCACTGGCCTTTCCATGGGCGGCACCGCCGCAATGAACCTGGCTGAGCGCTTCCCGAAGATGTGGAAGTTCGTAGGTTCCTTCTCTGGCTACCTGGACACGACCTCCTACGGCATGCCGGAAGCTATCGCCTACGCCACTAAGGACGGCAACGGCTACGACGCAAGGAAGATGTGGGGCGATTACGGCTCACAGGACTGGATCGACCACGACCCGAAGCTGGGTGTGGACGCTCTAAAGGACATGACCGTTTACGTCTCTGCGGGTAACGGCAACGCGGGTAAGTATGACAAGCCGGGCTCCATCCCCGGCCTGCCCGCCAACATGGCAGGCTTCGGCCTGGAGGCAATGTCCCGCATGACCACCGAGACTTTCGTGAAGCGTGCCAAGAAGGCCGGCATCAAGCCGATCACTGCTTTCCGCCCCTCGGGTACTCACGACTGGCCGTACTGGCAGTACGAGATGATTCAGGCATGGCCGCACATCGCGAACGCCCTGGGTATTCCGGAAGCTGACCGCGGTGCAAAGTGCCAGGTCGGCGGAGCTATCGCGGAGAACATTAAGAACGCTCCGAACATGGGTGCCTGCATCTCCAACGAGTACGACGCTAAGGACGGCGGCAAGGTACAGGACTTCCGCGGAGGCCGCGCCTACTGGTCCCCGAAGACCGGTGCTCACTTCGTATGGGGTCGCATCGGCGCCCGCTACGCTTCCATGAACGGCCCGGAGTCCTGGCTGGGCTACCCGACCTCCGAGGAACACGTCATCGCTGGTGGCCGTGGCCGCTTCACCTCCTTCGAGAACGGCGCGATCTACTGGACCGCAGAAACCGGCGCCTTCGCGGTGCCGAAGGACTTCATCGACGAGTGGGGCAAGACCAAGTGGGAGAACGGCCCGCTGGGCTTCCCGATCGCAGACGTTGAGAAGGTCGGCGACAGCTACATGCAGAAGTTCCAGAACGGCGTCATCGTTCGCAACAAGGACAATAAGACCAACTACGTCCAGGGCAAGATCGCTGAGAAGTACCTGCAGCTGGGCGGCGTGACCTCCAAGCTGGGCAACCCGACCAGTGGCGAACTGGCCATCAAGGGCGGTCGCTTCACTCAGTTCGAGCACGGCAACATCTACTGGTCCCCGACCACCGGCGCGCACGTGATCTACTACGGAAACGTGTTCGACGAGTGGGGTAAGAACGGCTGGGAGCAGGGCAAGCTCGGCTACCCGACCAGCGACCACGAGGACATCCCGGCGGGCGGAACTCAGATCAAGTTCCAGCACGGCGAGATCCGCGAAGTCAACGGACGCGTTGAGGTGCGCTAACTGTGGGCGTCACAAAGAGTAGGAAGGCAACTGCAATCGCCGGTGCTGCATGCGCGGCGCTGCTGTCGCTCGGCACTTTGACGGCCTGTGGTGGCGATGAGACGGTCGATAACTCAGCTGACTCGACAACGGTACCTTCGGTGACGGAGTCCACCTCGGAGACTGCAAAGTCTGGAGAGTCTGATGAGTCGGACAAGTCAGACAAGTCTAAGGACGATGATTCTGACTCTTCGGACAGTAGCGACGCCCCGTCGTCCGCTGCTGAGGGCGGTGGCGCACCGGCACATGATGGCGCCGTTGACGAGGTAGATGAAATTCCGTCTGGCACGCAGCGCAGCGATAAAGACAAGGACTTCCTGAAGCGCTTGAAGGACGGCGGTGTCGACCTGGCAAAGGCTGATGATGCAGCAGACATCGGTGGCCTGGAGGACCAGGTTATTGCCGCTGGTCATGCGCACTGCACCGCGGAAGGCGGCGGCAAGGAGGACGTCTACACTCCGCTAGCTGCAGGCCAATTGCAGACTAATGGCGTGATCGACGGAGACCCGAAGAAGGCCGAAGACGCAATCCGCGAGGCTGCGAAATCAGCGTATTGTTAATGGTCACTTGTATCCCATTAACCGACTTGCCTTACAACTAGGAAGTTATGAAAAAGGTCTTAACGATCCTTGCTGCTCTGGTCGTCCTTGCGCTCATTGTCGTGGGCGTGGGGAATTGGCTGCTTACAAATGACGGCGCCGGCGGTCCTAAGCCGGGGAAGCCGACGCCGCCGCCTAGCTCGGAGGCGCAGAACCCGCCCGGTTGCGTGGATGTCGAAGTACTGGCTGCGCCGGGTACTTGGGAGTCGTCGCCCAATGACGACCCGTTGGCGCCTCACTCACATCCGCGGTCGCTGCTGCTGAACGTCACCCGCCCGCTGGCTGATGAGTTCGACCCCAGCAAGGTGAAGGTATGGACTCTGCCTTACACTGCCCAGTTCCGCAATATGAATGCGCAGGGTGAGAAGAGCTATGACGATTCGCGCAATGAAGGCTTCGGCCGGATGAAGGAGGAGCTGCGCGCAACTCATAAGGCCTGCCCAGCAACGTCCTTTGTGCTTGTCGGCTTTAGCCAGGGTGCTGTGATCGCTGGTGATTTGGCGGGAGAAATCGGCAATGAGCGTGGCCCGGTTCCGGCCAATTCTGTTTTGGGTGTATCGCTGATCGCTGATGGTCGCCAGGAGCTCGACAAGGGCAACCTTGTCGGTGCCAAGGGGATTCGCGGGACGGGTGCGGAGATCGCACTGAACCCGGTAAGCGGTCTTATACAGGGGATCGTCCCCGGGGCGACGATGCGCGGCCCGCGGCCGGATGGCTTTGGCGAACTCAACGATCGAGTGAACAACTACTGTGCCCCTGCCGATCTTATTTGTGACGCCCCAGCGAATCTGGGCAACGCTATCGTCCGAGCCAAGGATTTGGTGGCCGCCAACGCGGTGCACGCTGAGTATGCGACGAATGGAAAGGTCGTGGAGGGGCAGACCGTGCCGCAGCATATCGTGGGTTGGGCTCGCGGCCTGATTAACGAGCGGCTGGGGAAGTAGCTCGGCACCCGCGACTGTGGTGCCTTGGTCGCGTTAGCGCTTGCTGGCGTTTTGGTGCGGGGACAACCGTGACACGGCAGTTCGAATTTGCAGAGTAACGATCCTGCCTGCCGGTACGATGTGTTTTACAAGTAAAACTAAATGCTTATTGCGTTAGAGCTATGCGACTAGCGAGAAACTAGTTAAAGCAAGCGGACAACAAGCGAACGACAAGCGGACAGCAAGTAGATAACAAGTAGAGGAGACCACGTGGATATCACTGCAGCAATGGGGCAGTTTTATGACGAGCAGGGCAACATCAACGTCCCTGATCAGATGACCCTTTCCGGCATGTGCGAGATGCTGTACACCATGGCGCAGATGGACGGTACAGCAGAAAACGTGTTGATCCGCTACTGGGACTTCTCCGAATCGCGCGAGGGGAAGGTGCATGAGATTACCCGTGCGCAGGTCAATACTCGTATCAAGGCCGTGTGCGTACGCCTGCAGCAGATTGCCAAGCCCGGCGACCGTGTGGCCATTTTGGCGAATAACTCCCCTGAGTACATGTACGCCTTCCTTGGCGCCATGTACGCCCGCATGGTGCCGGTTCCGCTCTACGATCCTAACGAGCCGGGTCACACCGGTCACCTGACAGCTGTGCTGGGTTCCTCTGAGCCGACCGTTGTACTGACGAACAAGCGCTCCGCCACGGCAGTGCGCAAGCACTTTGCCTCCATTCCCGCCACCGAACGCCCGCGCGTGCTGACGATTGACGCCCTGCCGGATGCACTGGCGGAAGACTGGGTCAACCCGATGGCCGCCATCATGGCGGATCCGTCACTGGCTCCAAAGTCCAGTGAAGAAGCCTTCTTGCAGTACACCTCCGGCTCCACCCGTACCCCGGCGGGCGTGGTGCTTACGCACAAGTCGATCGTCACCAATGTGTTGCAGATCTTTAAAGCCGTGAACCTGAAGTCCCCGCTGCGTCTGGTGACCTGGCTACCGTTACACCATGACATGGGCGTGATCCTGTCTGCGTTCGTCATCATCCTGGGGCTGCCCTTTGATCTGATGTCCCCACGCGACTTCATCCAAGATCCGGCCCGCTGGGTTCGTCAGCTTAACCGGAAAAGCGAGGACGAGAACGTCTACACCGTGGTTCCCAACTTCGCGTTGGAGCTGGCAGTGCGCTATGCCGACCCGGCAAAGGTCGCAGACTTGGGTGAAGTCGACCTGTCCACTATCGATGGCATCATCAATGGCTCGGAACCGGTGCACCACAGCTCCGTAAAGAAATTCCTGGATACCTTCGCCCCTTATGGGCTCAAGAGGGAAGCAATGCGCCCGTCCTATGGGCTGGCCGAGGCAACCCTGATCGTCACCACCCCACAGACCGATGAGCGTCCGCTGACGAAGTGGTTCAAGCGCGATGAGTTGTCCGCGGGCACGGTAGTGGAGGGCTCGGAGGACGACGCAGACAGCCTCTCCCTAGTTTCACTCGGCCAGGTGTGCGAACCGCAGGCAATCGCCATTGTGGATCCGGAGTCGGGCAAGGAACTTGCCGATGGCCAGGTGGGCGAGATCTGGGTACACGGCGACAACATGGCCGCGGGTTATCTGAACCGTCCTGAGGAGACCGAGGAGACTTTCCGCAACCACCTGCCTATGGCCAACCGGCTGGAGTCCGGTAGCCGTGCAGCCGATGTCCCGGAGGACAAGTGGATGCGCACTGGCGACCTGGCCGTCATTGTGGACGGGCACCTATTTATCACTGGTCGCCTGAAAGACCTCATCATCGTCGCTGGTCGTAACCACTACCCCCAGGACATCGAGGCCACCGCAGACGAGGCGACGGAGCAGACCGCCCCGGCCGTCATCGCCGCTTTTGCCGTGCAGGCCGGGGACGCTGGAACGGCGGGCGCAGGTGCCGACGGGGAATCCGTTGAGGGGCTAGTCATCATCGCCGAGCGCGACCCGGAGGCCGCTGAGGCGGACGACGCGGAGGCTATTGAGGCTATGCGCGCTGCCGTCACTGCCACCCACGGCGTGCAGCCCTCGGATGTACGCATCATCGCGCCGGGCGCTTTGCCGCGTTCCTCCGCCAACAAGATCGCCCGCCGCGTGGCAGCGAAGGCGTATCTGGAGGGCACGCTGGACGCTTAATCCATAAAGCGACTTCGGCGCGTTAAAATATGGCGCTACGTTAGGACTCACTCACGACCCACACTAAGCCTTATCGAAGGCATTAGGTACGAAAGGAATCGGCGACTTTCCATGGCAGACAACCAGCAGGACGCCCCCTCGGCGGACCAGCACTCTCGCCCCGCAACGATCCAACAGATGCGGGACTGGTTACGCACCTGGGTCGCGGATACCACTGGTCTGGACGCCACGGAGATCGCCGATGAGCGTTCAATGCAGGATTTCGGCTTATCCTCTCGCGATGTCGTCGTCCTTTCCGGTGACCTTGAGCGCCTGCTCGGCACCCACCTAGACGCCACGATTGCCTACGAGTTCAACACCATCGCCGCACTGGCAGAGCACCTGATGAATGGTCGCGGTACTGGTGCGGTTGTGGGTAGCGACGCCGCAGGCTCCGTAACCGGTGCTTCCGCCGCAGGCGGGCCATTGCCACTTGGCCAGCGCGATATTGCCGTGGTTGGCATGGCTGGCCGCTACCCCGGCGCCGAGAATGCGGATGAGATGTGGGAGATGTTCTGCAACTACCGCTCCGGCGTGGGCGAACTGCCCGCCGGTCGCTGGTCGGAGTATTCCCGTGATCCGGAAATGACGCGCCGCATGGAGCAAGCACAGCTGACCGGTGGCTATATCGAAGATATTGCCTCCTTCGACGCGGAGTTCTTCGGCCTGTCTCCATTGGAGGCTGCGAATATGGATCCGCAGCAGCGCATGATCCTACAGCTGACGTGGGAGGCATTGGAGGATGCACATATCCCTGCCAACCAGCTGCGCGGTAAGCAGGTCGGCGTGTTCATGGGTAACACCAATAACGACTACGGCATGTTGATCTCCGCCGACCCGGCGGAGGCGCACCCTTATGCCCTGACGGGTAATTCCAGTTCCATCATCGCTAACCGCGTGTCCTATGCCTTCGATTTCCGGGGGCCTTCCGTGGCAATGGATACGGCCTGCTCGTCGTCGCTAGTAGCAATTCACCAGGCGGTGCGCTCCTTACGCGATGGTGAGTCTGATGTTGCTGTAGCGGGTGGCGTCAACCTCCTGTGCAGTCCCTTTGCAACGGTGGCGTTTTCCGAGCTTGGAGTGCTCAGCCCGACGGGTGGTATTCGTGCGTTCAGTGATGATGCGGACGGGATTGTGCGTTCCGACGGCGCTGGTGTGGTCGTACTGAAGCGACTGGAGGATGCGCGCCGCGATGGCGATGACGTGCTGGCTGTGATTAAGGGCTCGGCGGTGAACTCCGATGGACGTTCCAACGGCCTGACCGCCCCGAACCCGGATGCACAGGTCGACGTGCTGCGCAGTGCATACGCCGATGCACGAATCGCCCCGCAGTCCGTGGACTATGTGGAAGCCCACGGCACCGGAACGATCCTGGGCGACCCGATTGAAGCAACTGCGTTGGGTACCGTTTTGGGGCGCGAACGCGACATTGCTGAACCTCTGCTGCTGGGAAGTGCGAAGACGAACTTCGGACACACGGAGGCTGCCGCGGGTGTCGCGGGCGTCATGAAGGTCGTGATGGCAATGCGCGAGGGTGTGCTGCCGCCGAGCCTGAACTACACGGGGCCAAACCCCTATATTGACTTTGACCGCGAGCACTTGGAGGTCGTGGAGGATCCGCGCGAATGGCCAGAGTATTCCGGCCGCGCCGTTGCGGGCGTGTCCGGCTTTGGCTTCGGCGGTACAAATGCGCACGTCGTGATCGCCGCACCGGACCTAGAAGAGGAAGCTGCGGCGGGCGTGGGCAGCACCGCGGGCACCGTCGGCGTTGCTCCGATCGGTCTAGACCATGCAGATGCAGCGGGTGAGGCCCCGCGCGTTCTGCTGCCTGTGAGTGGTTTGCTGCCTTCCCGACGCCGCGAAGCCGCCGCAGCGCTGGCCGAGTACCTGGAGCAGAACCAGGAATCCTTTGCCGAGCCAGAGCAGCTTCGTGGGGTGGCCATGGCGCTGGCAGGCCACAATCATGGCCGCTCTCGTGGCGTGGTTTCCGCAGCGACGGTCGAGGAGGCCATCGCCGGGCTACAGCGCATCGCTGCAGGTAAGCAGAACGCGACGGCTAAGACAGCTGACTCTCCGTCGGCCAACGGCCCGGTGTGGGTGTTCTCCGGCTTCGGTTCCCAGTTCCGCAAGATGGCCAAGGATTTGTACGAGCTATCTGAGTTCTTCGCCGCGCGCCTGGATGAGCTGGATAAGGTCGTGCTGGCCGAATCCGGCTGGTCTTTCACCGACATGGTGCTGGACGATGAACAGAACTACGACACTGAGCGCGCCCAGGTGGGCATCACCTGCGTCCAGATTGCGCTGAATGACCTAATGCGAGCGCTGGGCACGAAGCCCGCCGCTGTTGTCGGCCAGTCGATGGGTGAGATCGCAGCGGCCTACGCCGTGGGCGGAATCACCGCCGAAGAGGCCGTACGAACCGCTTGCCACCGTGCCCGCCTAATGGGCGAGGGCGAGCGCCTCCTCCCAGAGGACAAGCAGGGCGCCATGGCGGTTGTCGAGTTCGGAGTAGAGGAGCTAGCCACCTTTACCGCCGAACACCCGGAATACTCCCAGGTAGAGCCTGCTGTGTACGCCGCGCCGGGCATGACCACCGTCGGTGGGCCCGCCGAGCCGGTGCAGAAGCTCGTCGAATACCTGGAAGGCGAGGGCAAGTTTGCCCGCCTGCTGAAGGTAAAGGGCGCGGGGCATACCTCGATGCTGGATCCGATCCTGGGTGAGCTGCACTACGAGATCAGCGACCTGGATCCGCAGCCCATCCACACGCCTCTGTACTCCACCGTGGATCGTGGCCGTGTGTACACCCCGGGCGAGGTCGTTCACGACGCCGAGTACTTCCTGCGCTGCACGCGCCAGCCGGTCTGGTTCTCTGAGGCGACCGGTAAGCAGTTCGACGATGGTTATCGCACCTTTATCGAGTTCTCCCCGAACCCGGTGGCGCTAATGCCTTTGATGAATAACTCCTTCGCCCACAACGCCAGCGATTCCAAGCTATTGTTCCTGCTCAAGCGCAAGGAGCCAGTGTCCCAGACCTTGCTATCCACCCTCGCGGAGCTTTATGTGCAAGGCGCGGATCTCAACCTGAAGGCCCTGGCCGCTGGGTCCCGTACCCCGCAGGATCTGGCGACGGTTAAGACCGGTGCGCGTAGCCCGCTGCCGAAGGTGCCGGGTACGCAATGGAACCTGCAGCGCCACTGGACCAGCGCCCGCCCCTCCTCCGGGCCCGCTGTGGACTTGCCGGGCACCCGCGTGAACCTGCCCGACGGTCGTGTGGTCTTCAGCGTGCCCGCCGAGGACGTGCCCAGCATTGCGCTGCTGGCCGAGGCCGCGGCTGAGGCGCTGACCGGTGGCGATGCAGGACAGGCCACCGTAGCCGCCACCCGCGACCACGCCCCGTTGCCGACTGCCGGCCAGCTCACGACCATCGCCTCCGGTTCGTTGGGCGGTTGGTCGTTGTCGATCTATGCTGCCGATGCGCCCGGTGCGCAGACAATGCCGCTGGTTGCGGAGGTATTCATCGCCACTCTTGGTGGTGTAGCTGAGGGTATTGGAATGGACGCCACCAAGGCGCCAGGAACCGCCGATTCCGGCGTGGCGCCGGCGGCTCCCGCTGCCCAGGCGCTGGCAAAGGAGAGCGCGGGCAACACACTCCCGGAGGTCGATGAGACCGCGGATCGCTGGGACCCGAATTCCGGCGAGTCCGCCGGTGATCGCCTGCGCGCGATTGTCTCCGAATCCATGGGTTATGACATTGAGGACCTGCCTGGTGAGCTGCCGTTGATCGATCTGGGGCTCGATTCCCTGATGGGCATGCGTATTAAGAACCGCGTGGAATACGATTTCGATCTGCCTCCACTGCAGGTTCAGGCACTGCGCGATGGTTCGGTGGACGACGTGATTGCGCTTGTGGAGCAGATGATCGCGGAACGTCACTCGGTTGAGAATGCTGCTGCCGGTACTGCTGACACGGCTGCCGGCGGAGAAGGAGGCGTCGCCAATAACAATGGTGAAGACAGCGACGGCGGAGACAACGACAGTGACGCAGCGACCGATTACACCGCGACGGGCGGTGGCGTGGCGCCGCGCGACGCCAGCGAGCGACTTGTCTTCGCTACCTGGGCAAAGGTAACCGGCAAGGCCGCTCCGGGCGTGACTAGTGAGCTGCCGAGTATCGACGAGGAACAGGCTCGTGGCATCGCGGAACGTCTTTCCGAGCGTTCGGGTGCAAAGGTCAGCGCGGAAGATGTACTGGCCGCCGACACTTTGGAGCCGCTGAGCGAGAAGGTGCGCAGCAGCCTGGAAAGCGAAGTCGAGGGCAATATCCGTGTTCTCCGTGCACGCTCTGAGGGCAGTACTCGACCAGCGGTGTTCCTGTTCCACCCGGCAGGCGGATCCTCTGTTGTGTATGCGCCCCTGATGCGCCGCCTGCCGGAGGACGTTCCGGTGTACGGCGTGGAGCGTCTGGAAGGCGAGCTGGCTGATCGCGCGGCCTCCTACCTGGAGGAGATCATCGAGCTAGCCGACGGCCAGCCGGTCGTGTTGGGCGGTTGGAGCTTCGGTGGTGCCCTGGCTTATGAAGTCGCTCACCAGTTAGGTAAGCGTGCTGCCACGGGGGAGCCGAGCGTGGAGATCCAGCGGATTGTGCTGCTGGATACCGTGCAGCCAAAGAACCCCGCTCCGGATACTAAGGAAGAAATGCACGCGCGGTGGGATCGCTATGCGGCCTTTGCCCAAAAGACGTATGGTCTGCCGTTAGAGGTTCCGCACGAACTGCTGGATCAGCAGGGCGAGGGCGTGATGATGCAACTCTTCCAGCAGTTCCTGGCATCGCCGGAGGCGAAGGGTATGGGGTTGCCCGCGGGCGTTCTTGAGCACCAGCGCGCCAGCTTCGTGGATAATCGCATCCTGGAATCCCTGGACTTCGGTGCATGGGCCGACGTGAAAGCGCCGGTCACGCTGTTCCGCGCGGAGCGGATGCACGACGGTGCGATCGAGCTCGAACCAGCGTACGTCGAGATTGCCGCAGACGGTGGCTGGGGCGCGATCGTCGAGGACCTGGAGATCATTCAGCTGCGTGGCGACCACCTAGCTATTGTGGACGAGCCAGAGATCTCTAAAGTGGGACGTGTAATCGCCGAGCACATCATGGGTGGCAACTAGCCCCGCACACACGGATAGACGGCGAAGAAAAAGAAGGGACATTCATTGTGACTGCTGCCGACGAGGGCACAACCGCCGAAAAGCTGGCGGAACTGCACCGCAGGCTGGAACAGGCGCAGGATCCGGGCTCCGAGAAAGCAAAGGCCAGGCGCGACAAGGCGGGATTGACGACTCCCCGCCAGCGCATCAACGCGCTTCTCGACGAGGGCACGTTCGTGGAAATCGGGGCGCTGGGGCGCACTCCAGGCGAAGAGGATGCTCCCTATGGCGATGGCGTGGTCACCGGCTATGGCCGGGTTGGCGGACGCACCGTCGCGGTATATGCCCACGATAAGACGGTATATGGCGGCTCTGTGGGTGAGACCTTCGGTAAGAAGGTCTGCGAGGTCATGGACATGGCCATTCGCATTGGCTGCCCCGTCATCGGCATTAACGATTCCGGTGGCGCCCGCATTCAGGACGCCGTGATGTCCCTGGCAATGTACTCCGAGATCTCGCGCCGACAGCTACCTCTAAGTGGCCAGTCCCCACAGATCTCCATCCTGCTAGGCCCTTCAGCTGGTGGCGCGGTGTATGCGCCCGTGACCACCGACTTCGTGGTGGCCGTCGAAGGTCGCACGCAGATGTTCGTCACTGGCCCAGCCGTCATCGAATCAGTGACGGGCGAGAAGATCTCGATGGAAGAGCTCGGCGGTGCGCGTCAACAAGCCCGCAACGGCAATGTTTCCTACGTCGCAAGCAGCGAAGAGGATGCCTTCAACTACGTCAAGGATCTGCTGGATTTCCTACCTGCCAGCACCTTTGACGAGACCCCGGAGTTCTGGGCGCCGAATGACGAGCTGACCGAGCGCGACTTTGAGCTCAACGACATCATTCCGGATGACCCGAACGCGGGTTACGACATCATGGAGGTGCTCACCCGCATCTTCGATGATGACAATGTGCTGGAGGTCCAAGGCGACTACGGTTCCAATGTCGTCACGGCTTTCGCCCGTATCGACGGCCATGCGGTGGGTGTCGTGGCCAACCAGCCGATGGAACTGGCCGGTTGCTTGGACGCCGACGCTGCGGATAAGGCTGCGCGCTTTATCCGTATTTGTGACGCCTACAATGTCCCCCTCGTGTGGGTCGTGGACACACCCGGATACATGCCGGGCGTGGAGCAGGAAAAGGCCGGCCTGATTCACCGCGGCGCAAAGCTGGGCTTTGCCACGGTGGAAGCCACGGTGCCGAAGGTGACCGTGGTGGTGCGCAAGGCCTTCGGTGGTGGTTATGCCGTGATGGGTTCGAAGAACCTGGGCGCGGATATCAACCTGGTCTGGCCGACTGCGCAGATCGCCGTGATGGGTGCAGAGGCTGCTGTGGTGATGATGCAGGGCAAGGCTCTGGCTGCGATGCCAGAGGAGCAGCGCCCGGCGGCGAAGAAGATGTTTATGGACTTCTATAATGCGAACATGACCAGCCCTTATGTGGCAGCGGAGCGGGGTTATGTGGATTCCGTGATTACTCCGGATCAGACCCGCATCCGCCTGCGTCAGGCTATGCGCCAACTGCGTAACAAGCAGGTGCTGGAGCCGCCAAAGAAGCACACCATTATGCCGATGTAGCTGCCCTTCTTGCCGGGGCGTTTACATCCCGATCTGGGTGCCCTTGGGTAGCTTCAGCTCGTCGGCCTTCACGAAGTACGTCTGCATGGTGCCGTTTGTCATCTCCAGGTGCTCGGAGAGCGCGTCTGGCGTGCCCAATCCGATCTTCTTCGCGGCTTCCTGCAGCTCCTTCGGCGCCATGTTTGCGTCGATGGGCAGCGGGATCAGCGGTAGTCCGGCCACGCGCGGGGTGACGTTAAGCGAGCTCACCACAATGTGAAAATTACCGGTCAACGTGGTGATCTGTCCCGGTCCAGTCCGCTGCCAAATGCCACCTCCAGAGCCTGCTCCCGGAGTCGGGAACTGCACCGAAAGGTTCGTCAGGATCGCCTTGTCGGCGTCGATCCGCAGCGCGGGCTTTGGCCCCTGGGGCGTGGCCTGTTGTACGAGCGACATCTTTACGTGTCCAAGCAGGCGCGTGTTGTCGCTCTTGATCACGTAGGTGCCATTCTGCACAGGTCGCTCGCCCTTGATTGGGCCCGGCGGAGTGAGATCCACCCGCAGGTTCTCCGGCACCTTCGGAGGCGAAGGAGGCGGTGGCAGCTTTGGCGCCGGTGGCAGCTTTGGTGCTGGTGGCAGCTGTGGAGACTGCGGTAGGGGAGGCAGCGGCGGGAGCTGCAGCTGCGCCTCGGCAGTTGGCGACATCTCGACCGCCATCGCTGCCACCAGCCCGCACATCGATGCTGCGGCGACAACGGCCTTGGCAATGCCGCCGCGCTTATGCTGCTTGCTCATCGACCTTCCTTTTCTTGACGCCCTTAGGCTCCTTTTCTTCATCCGTCCACGACAGAGCCAAGGCTCCGCCAATAACGGCACATAAGGTTCCTATGACAAAGCCACCGATATTCGACATTGGGAGCGCCACAATGCCGAGGATGAGCGACGCTACACCAGTGAGCAGTCGAGCGTCGGGCTTAAACCATGTCATGAGGCCTGAGGTAATAAGCAGGGCGCCAATAAGTAGCGTGGATACACCGGAGATCGTGGATACCTGAATAATGATGTTCGATACCTCGAACGACAGGTAGGCCGGAACGATCATGATGATGCCCGACAAAAGCATGAACAGCCCCGCCGCGAAGGGACGGCTGCGACGCCAGCGGGTGAAGCCACGGGTGTCCTTTACCGCGGGTACCTGGTTCTCCTCTGCGTCTTGATCGACAGCGGTGTTCGGCGCACTTTCCGCATCGAGGTCTGCATCTAGATCTGGGTCGTAGTTCGGATCCAGCTCGGTGGTTGGGTCTGCCTCGGGGTTTGTGCTGGAGTTAGCACTCGGCATTGTCTTTATCCACAATCGCGATCTTGCTGCCACCTGCGGTCATCTTATCCGCGGACAGAGAGGTCGCCTCGATGCCCTGGCCCTTCGCTGCCAGGGAGTCGGCGTAGATGCCCCAGGCACCGTCGGGCGCATCCTTGTCGATCTTGCCCGCGTCCACACCAATCTGCGGGTTCTTCAATGTCAGGTCACCGGAGAGCTTGCGGGCGCCGATCAGCATGTTGTCGGCGGAGAAGTTCTGACCTGGAACGGTCATTTGGAACTTCTTCTCGCCAACCCCAGGTAGGTTAATCGGGGCAGTCATGCAGACATCCGTTACCTTGGCATCCTTGATACGCAGGCGCGAGATTGCTTGATCACCGTTGTGCATCTTGTCGACGTCGGTGAACAGGTCGAAGCCCTTGCCATCCAGTTCCCCGACTTCCATGTTGAAGATGGTGCCGGAAAGCGCCAGGTGGGCGGATACGCCGCCCTGGGCGACTGCGACGCCCATGCCGGCTGTGGCTAGCAATCCCACGCCGAGAATCGATGCGAATCGTACTTTACGAGTATGTCCCATGGGAGTGATCTTAAACACACATCGGAGTGAAAGGAGGTTTTTTATCTAAAAAAATGTATTGGTTTAAATAATTTGGAACCCCAATGCGAACAAAGCTCTCATTTTTAGTTCACGCGCTAAGTGTTTGCTGAAAGGGCTATGGCTGGCATTGTGGCGTCATTAAGAATCAGCTCTCACTCGTCGCATGGCGGCAAGGGCGGTGACGAGGGCGATAAAGGTCAATAGGATCAGCCACCCGATAAACAGGCCCCAACTGTGGGCAAAGAAGTAGCCGGACACCCAGCCAATGACGGAAGAACCGAGATAGTAGCTCAGGATGTACAGGCTGGAAGCCTCCGCGCGATCCTGCCGCGCGACTTCGCCGACCCATGCACTAGCAATTGAGTGAGCGGGGAAGAAGGTGGCAGTAAACAGCAGCACGGCCACCAAGGTGGTGGGAATGGTCGGGATAAAGGCGAAGAACAAGCCGACCAGAGCCAATGCGATGCACGTGACCACGACCTTGGATTGGCCAAAGCTGTTGACCATCTTGCCCGTGCGGGTGGAGGTCCAGGTGCCCGAAAGGTAGATGATGAAGACCAGGGCAGTCAGTGATTCCGGCAGACCGAAAGTATGGATCAGCCGAAAGGTCATGTAGTTGTACAGGGAGACGAAGCTACCCATCAGCAGGAAGGGCAGGAGGAAGAGCTTCAGCAGGATCGGATCACGCAGGTGGTTGGTGAAGGCCTGAACTTCATGGGACAGGGTGATCTTCTTTGGTGTGAAGAACTGCTGCTTGGGCAGAACCCAGGTGGTGAGAAGCGCCATCGAGAATGCGAAAACGGCGCTCAAGAGTGTTGCGATACGCCAATTAGTGAACTCAAGAGCGATTCCCGGGATGAGCCTGCCGATGAGGCCGCCGAGTGAATTACCGGCAATATAAAAGCCCATGATGCGGGGTAAATAACGGCGATCGATCTCTTCGGAGAGGAAGGCCATTGTCACGGCAGGTACGCCCGCCACTGCGATGCCCTGTAAAAGCCGCACTGCGATGATCGACTGGATCGAGGGGAGTGCAACGAGCGCCAGGGAAAGAATGGTAGCCGCCAGGACGGAAGCTTGGATGACGTGGCGACGGCCGAAGCGCTCCGAAACGATGCTTAGCGGGATGACCATGAGAGCTAGCCCGCCCGTGGTGGCCGAGACGGTGAGTGCCGCCAAGGAAGGGGAGATGCCGAAATCCTCTGACAGAGCCGGGAGGACAGCCTGGGTGGCGTACAGAGCGTTGTACGAAGCCAGACCGGAACAAAGGGAGGCAATCAGCGCCTTCTTGTAGCCCGAGTCCTCCGGAGTAAGGGGGCGGACGTCGGTGGTCACCGCTGTTGGCTCCTTTCTGCGGCTGCTCTTCGGTCGCGTGTTGTTTGATGGCACCCTGTCACACATAGCGTTATACACCCACGCTAATTGGCTACATTCAATAAGCAAGCTTGCTCCCGGCCACCGATGGGGTCCGAAGCTGGGTAATTTCGGGCATAAAAATGCTCCCTCTCGACGAAACGCGAGAGGGAGCTGGCTCAAGCCCTAGGAAACTGCTTAGGCGCCGATGGTGCCGAAGTCATCCTTCCAAGCCACCACGGTGGCCGGGCGGGCGATGGAGTCGCTGCCGTCTGGCCAGTGGGACTTGGAGGTCTTGACGGTAGCTTCCTCGTCCTCACCCGGGTGCTGAACGTTGACAATAACGCGCTTATCGAAGACCAGTGGGCCACAGGTCTCAGCGCCTGCCGGTACGGTCAGGAACTGCTTGGTCAGGCCACGGGAGTCGCCCTCCAGGGCTACAGCGAACAGGCCGTCGTTGGACTCCAGAGCATTGCCGTCGGTGGAAACCCACAGGTTGCCGAAGGAGTCGAAGGTGACGTTGTCCGGGCAGGAGATAGGGGACACCTTGGACTTGTCGAAACCGCCGAAGTAGGTCTCGGCCTCATCTGGGTCACCGCAGACCAGCAGCAGGTTCCACTTGAGTTCCTCGCCGGTGAAGTCATCCTCGATTTCGATGACCATGCCGTTCTTGTTTTCCTTGACCGGGGCGTACTCCTTGACCTCTTCGTAGTCCTTGCCCTCTTCCTGCACGCCGCGGTACTTGTTGTTGGTCAGCGAAGCGTAGATCTTGCCGGTGGTCGGGTGCGGCTCGACATCCTCTGGGCGGTCCATCTTGGTAGCGCCGACTTTGTCGCCTGCCTCGCGGGTGAAGACGATGACCTCTTCAGCAGACATGCCGTCCACGTGGGATTCTGCGGAGCCGTCCTCCTTGACGGTAACCAGCTTGATCCACTTGCCGGTGCCGTCGCACTTCTCGCCCTTCGGCGGGTTCTCGGAGTCGAAGTCCTTGTTGTTGCCCTCGAAGGTAGCAACGTACAGGGTGCCCTCGTCCAGGATCTTCATGTTCTCTTCGCGATCCTTGTCGGAGTTACCGCTGCGGATCTTGCGGGAAGAGACGAACTTGTAGATGTACTCGAAGCGAGAGTCGTCGCCGGAGTAAGCAACTACGGTGCCGTCGTCGGTGACGTGAATGTTGGAGCCCTCGTGCTTGAAGCGACCCAGAGCGGTGTGCTTGACCGGGGTGGACTTCGGATCCCACGGGTTAACCTCAACCACGTAGTTGAAGCGGTGTGGCTCGTTCGGCTCCTTGGTTACGTCGAAGCGGTCGTAGTGCTTCTCCCACTGACGCGCAGTCTTGGCATCCTCGATGCCGTAGCGGCTCAGGCGCTCGCGCACCTTCTCGTCCTTGACGTTCTCGCCACCTGCGAAGTACTGGTCAACGTTCTCCTCACCGGAGAGGATGGTGCCCCACGGGGTGACGCCACCGGAGCAGTTGTTGAAGGTGCCCTTGACGATCTTGCCTTCCTTATCGTCAGAGGTCTTCACCAGCTTGTGGCCAACGATCGGACCGCGCAGCTCGAACTCGGTGGTGCCGGTCAGGCGGCGGTTGTACTTGCCCATAACAGGCTTCAGCTTGCCATCCTTGCTATTGCCCTCAACCTCAACAATGGACATGCCGTGGTTGGCCAGCTCGATGTCCACGTGCTCCTTGGAGGGGTTCTCCAGGTCGTAGTCCGGGATCATCTGCTGCGGGGTGGTGTACTCGTGGTTGGAAACCAGCAGGAAGCGGTTGTCCTGACCCTCGATCGGTAGCAGGGCTGCGAAGTCGCAGTTAAAGCCGTACTGCTTTGCGGCGGCCTCGGCGGTCTGCTTGTCTACATCGAACTCAGGAGCGCCCTCGACAACCGGGTCGCCCCAGCGGATAACAACCTCGGACTTGTAGCCAGCCGGAACAACGACCTCGTCCTTGGTGTTCGGCTCGACCATCTCGAACTTCAGGCCGTCCGGTGCATCAACGTCGCCGTTGGAGCCGCCGCCCTTGTTCTCACCGTTGCCACCCTTGGCCTCGCCGTCCTTGCCATTGTCGTCGCTGCAGGCTGCCAGGAAAGAAGCGCCACCGACGGTAACGACTGCTGCGCCACCGGCGCGCAGTGCAGTACGACGGGAGAAGGTTCCCTGGATCAAGTCCATGAAGTAGTTGTTGTCGGACTTGTTGTTGACTGGCTTGGAGCAAGCGTCACCGCACTTGTAAACGCAGGTGCGGTGGGAGCGGCTGGACGTGAAGTCCATCTTCTTCAGCAGGTTACGACCCTTAAGGCCCATGGGGGATCTCTCCTCGATGTTCGTAGTCGGCCGAGCCGCAAATACGGTGCTTATCCGCGGTTTTGCTGCCGGCCTATAACTTTTGTTGAGTTTTATCGTCATCTGCACACGCTGGTTTTGCCATGCCATTTCGTCATGTCGTCTCATCGCGCCCGGCCAGTCACTGCCGGATGTCTAATGAGCGTGTACGGACTTCTTGCAAAACTCTAAGGAATGCGAACGAACCCCATGTGGCGCAAAGGTGTACGCCAGGTTAAATCAACTGAAATCTACTTCACTTGCCGAAGATCCGACCCATGCGCTTCATGCGGGAGAGCCTCCCCAGCCTGCGCATCCTCCCCAGACGAAACATTCCGCGCCATCCGAATAGGAGCAGGCCGCTCATCACCGTCGCGACAATCATGAACGACCAATGCGGAACCTCCCCGTGCCGGACACCCCAAATGCCCAGGCCGACGATCACATTGACGATCCACACCAACGCGCCCGTAGAGAATTCAAAGCCACTGCGTCCACTGTGCCCACTGCGCGGTCGTACCACACCAATCCACAGCAGTGCCCATACGATCGCCACACCAATCAGGAATGGCCAGGCGGTATCCAGCCAGCCCGTGAAGCTCAGCGGCATCTCGGGAGTGTTATGAGCAATGCGCGCCAGCAGCGCAAACAAAAGAACAGCGAGCACGTCGAAGCACAGCGCCATCCCCGGGGCGCGCTGGACGGTGCCGGGAGTATCGCCTGTGGAGGTGCGGTTGGTGGTCATAGCTTCGTATCCTACTGTGCCGGGCCGACGGGTTCTTCTTGCTTTTCTGTTTGACGCCCAGTCTCCGCGGTTTTCTTTTCATCGGCACCTTTGGGGTTAACCATCTTGGTGGCGAAAAAGACGATCCAGCCCACGAGGGTAAGCCCCACGAAGCTGAGCATGCGGAAGACGATCACGGCGCCGAATGCCTGAACCGATGTCAGCGTGGCGAAGCCGACCAAACCACTGGTCAGGGCCACATCCACGGTGCCTAGGCCGCCGGGTGTTACCTGCGCCTGTCCCACCAGCTTTGCAGTGAGGAACGCCAGTACCACGCCGGCGATAGGCGGCGTGGCACCGACGGCGTAGACGCAGCACAGCAGGCAGAGAATCTCAAAGATCCAATTTCCCAGGCTGGCAGAAATAGCCGCGGTGAGCTTAGACAGTGGTAGCTCTACGGCGGAAAGCTGGTGGGAGAGTCCCTCCACCTTGTCGGTGAAACGATCTGCGGGCTTGCCGCGACGCGTGTTGTAGGTACGCAGGCGGTTAACCAGCCAGCGTTCCACCTTGTCTGGGTTGGAGGCCACCCAGTTGGTCAGGAAAGCCAGACCAATCATTGCAAGTAACGAGAGCGCCAATGTCATTGGTTTTACGGTTAGCCCCAGGAAGAACACCGCACCGATGGCAAGAATTGCCATCCCACCGCCAGCTAGAGCTCCCGAAAGCAGCATGTACCAGCTGGCGATCACGGGTGTGGCTCCCCACTTCAGCTGTTCGCGGAAGATCATGGCGGCCGACAGTGCCGGCCCGCCGGGGAAGGTCGCAGACCAGGAGTTTGCTGCTAGTCCCAGCCAGTTCACGCTACTGCGTTTGACCTTCACCCCGGCGCTGCGTAGCAGCACCACCATCACTTCGGCCTGGGCAATCATGGAGATCGCCAATGCCGCAACGGCCAGTCCGATCCAGCGTTTGTCCGAGTGCCGGAGGGCACGCCAGCCTTCTCCGATGAAGTGCAGGTGCTCCCGGGCGAGAAAGGCAATGAGGCCTATCAATGCCAGCGAGAGCAGAGCCCTGACATCCGCACGTCGCAACAAACTACGCATTAGTAATCGCCCTCGTGGTGCGCCTTGTCAGTCTTTTCGTCAGTCGTCTCGTCGGTGGCATTGCGGCTGTTTTCCATTCGGCGCATCAACTCCGCGAAAGGCAAATCCCGCTGACGCGCGGGAGCCTCGCCGGGACGTTGGGCGGGCACGGGGGCGATGGCGTCCACACCAGAAAGCTCCGCGACCGTCACTCGCGAGGAGGAACGTGGTCGCATAGATTCGTGCGATCCGGATTCCAGCTGCTCATTGTGCCCGACCTTCTCCGAAAGTCGCTTGACCCAACGCGGGGCCCACCAGTTATCCGGGCCGAGCAGATGCATGACGGAAGGTACAAGGAGCATGCGGATGATCGTCGCGTCCAGGATGAGGGCGATGACCATTCCGAAAGCGATGTACTTCATCATCACGATCGACGAGAAGCCGAAGGCGCCACAGACCACAATCATGATCAGCGCAGCAGCGGTAATGATACTGCCGGTGGTCGCTGTGCCGAAGCGGATCGCCTGATCGGTCGAGGCTCCGCGGGCACGGGCTTCGACCATGCGTGAGACCAGGAAAACCTCGTAGTCGGTTGAAAGCCCAAAGACGATGGCGATGATCAGCACCAATACGGGCGAAGTCAGCGGGCCGGCGGTGAAGTTAAACATGTCCGCGCCGTGGCCGTCGACGAAGATCAACGTCAACAGGCCAAGGGTGGCGCCGGTGCCCAGGATATTCATGATCACGGCCTTAGCGGGGATGATCAGCGAGCCGAAAATCATAGCCATCAGCACGAAGCTGACGAGGACGATGTACAGCAACATCCACGGCAGCTTCTCAAACAGCGCGTCGATGGACTCGACCTCCAAGGCCGGAGTGCCCGCGACGTACACATTGGCGCCGTCGACGTTAATGTCCTCCAGGGAATTGACGATCCGGTCGTTATCCTTGCGGTCGGTAATACCGGTGGACAGCACCGTGACGCCGTCCTTCGTTGGGCGCGAAACCTGGAACGGGGCGGTGAGGCCCTCGATGGCATTGGCTTCCTTGTACACCGCACCCACGGCCTTGGAATCGCCTTCGATAACCAGCTTGATCGGATCGGTGCGGAACTGCGGGAACTTCTCGGTGAATTCCTCCTGGTTCACGCGCGTCTGATTCGACGGCGGCAGGTAGGTCTCGTTCATGCCACCCAGCTTGATGCCGGCGATCGGTACGGCCAAGAGCAACATGCCACCGACGATGACTACCGTAAACAGCTTGGAGTGACGCATGGCAAAGGCCGGAATACGTCCCCAAATGCCATTGACCTGTTCAGAGCGACGACGGTCGCGCTTTTTCTTGAACGACAACTTGTCGATATTCGGCCCGAGCATTGCAAAGATACTGGGGAGTACAGCCACCGACAGCAGTGCGGCCAAGCCCACTGCAGAAATTGCACCGAAAGCCACGGACTTCAAGAACGCCTGCGGGAAGATAAACAGTCCGGAAAGCGCCACGGCCACCATGGCGGCGGAGAAGACCACCGTCTTGCCTGCCGTGGCGGTCGTGTTGCGTACGGAAGTACGGGTGTCATTGCCCTCTGCCATCTCTTCGCGGAAGCGGGAGACCATGAACAAGCCATAATCGATGGCCAGCCCCAGTCCCAGCAGAGTTACAACGGACTGTGCGAAAACGTTGATCTGCGTGAAGCTGGCCAGGATCGCCAGCACGCCCATGGAGCCCAGGATCGACAGACCACCGACCAGTAGTGGCATGAATGCGGCGATCAATCCACCGAAAACGAGCAGCAGCAGTAAGCCCACGGCAGGCAGCGCGTAGACCTCGGCACGGTGGATATCGCCTGCCATGCCCTCGTCCAGGGAATCGGAGACCGCCGTTGCGCCAGCAATCTGGACGTCCACGCCAGGCGCGGTAATGGCCCGCAGATCATCCTCGATCTTGCGGAAGTTGATCAGTACGTCGTCCTCCACGCCCTTTAGCCCAATCGAGGCGAACGCAGCGGTGCCGTCCGGGTTGGCCATAGCAGACGGGCCCCGGTTGAAGTAGCTGGTCACACCGCCGATCTCATTGGGGTGATCCTGACGCAGCTGCTCGATTTGGCGGGTGATGTTTTGTTTCACCTCGTTCGAGGTCGCACCCCCCGGCTTATCGCTGGTGACCATCAGGATGATGTCCCCGTTGGCGTCACGACCAAAAACATCTTGCTCGATCTGCGCGGCCTTCGTGGACTGCGAGTTGGGGTCGTCCCAACCTTCCTGGCTCATCCGGTCGGCCAGTTTCAGCCCGGCGACGACATACAGCACCAGGATCGCCGCAATGATCACCAGTGGGATCAGCCGGCGGAACCGGTAAGCGACATCGCCCCAAGAGCTAAACAACGTGTGATCCTTTCCTTTCAAGTTCCCCTTAGTCTACGAATCCGACCAGGGCGAATGGCAAACCAATCAGGGCGTGTTAGCTATTTCTTCCGCCACAGGTACTCGCGGATTACGTGTTCCTTGTCCAGGCCTTTACCCTCGAACTTCGTGATCACCTGGCGATCTGTGAGCTGCGGAATGTCGGACTGATCCTCCGGCCAGCCCAGGAATTCCAGCTGCTGTTCCACCTCCACCAGCTCGTCGATCCACTCGGCATAGTCCGCGTGGTCGGTAGCAATGTGCAAAATGCCACCGGGTTTGAGGCGGGAAGCAATCAAGTGCAGCGTGCCGGATTGCACGATGCGGCGCTTGTGGTGGCGTGCCTTAGGCCACGGATCGGGGAAGTAAATGCGTACGCCGGACAGTGATTCGGGGGCGAACATGCGCTGCAGGACTTCCACGCCATCGCCACGGATCATGCGCACATTGTGGATTTCGCCGCGCACAACAGAGCCCAGCAGTTTGGCCAGCCCAGGGCGGTAAAGCTCGACGGCAACAATATTCTTTTCGGCTTCCAAGTGAGCCATTGCGGCGGTGGACGTGCCGGTTCCGGAACCAATTTCCACGATCGTTTCAGCTTCTCGGCCAAACCATTCAGGCAGGTCGATGACCTCGTCGGCGAGGACTTTGCCCAGGTGGGGCCAGTGTTCGTTCCAGAGAGCCTCCTGGTTATCGGTCAGGGTGCCACGACGGAAGCTGAAGTTTCCCAGTCGCGGATAGTCGCGACCATCGTTAAACTCTGTCTGTAGAGGTCGGCCTGGGGGAAGGCTGCCTGGCGTTTTATCAGAATTATTCATCTCGACCATTCTTGCAGATGGTTTGCAGAATGTCTTAAGCCAAGTGGGGGACTTAACAATCATGTTGAAGACCATTTCGGTCATCGGCCCGGACGCGCGTGTCGTGGCCGAGTGCGCTGCGGCGCTGCGTGCGCGAGTAGAGAGCACGGCAGAAGCGGGGGAGAGGCTAGAGGTCATCGAGGGAGCTGGTCCAGAGCGGCACCCGGACATTGTCGTGGCAGCGGTTGGTCGCTCGACGCAACAGGATCGCGAGGTTGCCCGGGCCGTTGCACAAGCCATGGGCGTGGTGCTGTTGTGGCCTTTTGGTAGTGACGCCCCCTCGTCCGAATGGGCTGATACTCCAGGATGGGTGTGGTGTGACACCGTGGAGGAGGTGTGCGAATGGATCCGCACGCTGGGGGTGGACCTTAATGAGTGGGAGATGCAAGCGCGCCGAGCAGATGCCGAGCGTGTAGATCGTGTGCGTATCGCTACGCGCTTGAGTGCGACGCGGATCGCCCAGGAGGTGCTGGATGGCGCCGGTGATACGAACGGGCGCGCTGGCGGAGCAGGAGGAGCTGCAGGTTTTGCGCACCGGCATGCAGTGTTTATGGCGCGGCTGCGGCTGGCGGTATTGGAGCAGGGTGTGTTGTTCCCGGCGCTTCCGGAGGCGCAGGCGGAGGCTCCAGCCCGGCCTGCTGTGGAAATGGGATCCCGTGCGGGCCTGGTGTTGGCTGCCGCCGCTGGGCTGGCAGCGGGGCTGGGTTTGGGCACCATGGTTGGCAGGTTATTTGGCGTAATTGCCGGAATCCTTGTGGGAGTGTTCGTGACCTTGGTTGTGGTAGGAGCGCGACTGGCAATGCAGCGATCCGCAGCGCTGCGAGTCCGGGTTGCCAAGGAGGGGGCGGCTCTGCGAACCCACTGGGCAACGGTGGTGACGGAGGTGGTCGCCCGGCTAGAGGTTCCGCCGGTCGCGCCTCGAATCCGCGAACTGGCAATAAAGACGCGCTAGTGAATCGCTAATGAAAATGCAGGGGTGAAAACGGAGGGGATGGACATGAGTGATTTTCCAGGGGATGGCCTCGGCCTAGACGGTGCGGGCGATTACGCGGGCATTGTCGGCGGTAACAGCGGGGCTCTGCCACAGAATCCGCTGGTCGATCTGATCGGTGGAAACGAGCTGCACGGCGGGAACGAGCTGCACGGTGTCGGAGAGAGCGAGATTCGCGACGGACTGACTGTTGAGTACCAAGGCCGTGAGTACTACGTCAACGAGCTGAACCTCAGCGATCCGCATGCTCACGACCCGAATCGGGCGCCCGGCCACGGTGGTTGGGGTGCCGGTGCCAACAGTGTTGAAACTAGTGGAGGATACAGCGGGGCCGGTGGATCTTATAGCACTGGAGTGGAGGAGTCCGTCACGATTGCCGACGACCAGGGGATGAGCATCCTTTCTGATACGGATGGTGACGGCAAGGTGGATTATGTCTCCTCAGTCTCTTATGACGGACAATGGTCAGCCTGGCGGTGGATAGAGCCCGCGGAGGCGGAGGGGGCGTCATCAAGAGGCAACAGCGACACCCCCAATCCGGGGAGGTCTCGTTGGGAAACGGATGCTTGGAAATGCGTTGATCGGGGGCAATGGGGTTAGTGAGGGTGTGACCTGCGTCCACTCCGTGTGGAACCAAAACATCGCCGCGTTGCTTCGCGATAGTCTGGGGGCATAAGGGGCTCTTGTGCCGTAGTGCAGGCCCGGAAAATTACAGATAGCAGCTATATCGAACGCCCAAGAACCACAGGATTTAGTAGACTTTAGGTGAATGCAGCCGGGGTTTGAACTGGACGTTTTAAACATACGGACGGCTAAGTCGGGTTGTGGGAAGAAATAACGTAGGGAGAATATCGATGACCATTCGAGGACTTGTCGGCGAGGCGCCCACCAAGAACCAGGAAATGCTGAACTGGATCGAGGAGGCCGTGGAGCTTTTTCAGCCAGAATCAGTCGTGTTCTGTGACGGCTCCGAGGAGGAGTGGAATCAGCTGGCAGAGCAGCTGGTTGAGCAGGGTACCCTGATCAAGCTGGACGAAAAGGCGCAGCCGAACTCCTTCCTGGCTCGCTCCAACCCGTCTGACGTTGCGCGTGTGGAGTCCCGCACCTTTATCTGCTCCAAGACCGAGGAAGGCGCAGGTCCCACCAACAACTGGATGGATCCGGAGCAGATGCGTGCGGAGATGCGCGAGCACTTCTCCGGCTCCATGAAGGGGCGTCGTATGTACATCGTGCCCTTCTGCATGGGTCCGATTACCGATCCGTCTCCGAAGCTGGGTATCGAGATTACGGACTCCCCGTACGTGGTTATGTCCATGCGCATTATGACCCGCATGGGTAAGGAAGCGCTGGATAAGATCGGTGAGAACGGCGAGTTCGTTAAGGGGCTGCACTCTGTAGGTGCTCCGCTGGAGCCCGGCGAGGAAGATTCGACTTGGCCGTGCAACGACACGAAGTACATCACCCAGTTCCCTGAGGATCGTGAGATCTGGTCCTTTGGCTCTGGCTACGGTGGTAACGCCATCTTGGCTAAGAAGTGCTACGCCCTGCGCATCGCCTCGGCTATGGCACGTGACGAGGGCTGGATGGCCGAGCACATGCTTATCCTGAAGCTGATCAGCCCAGAGGACAAGGCTTACTACATCTGTGCAGCTTTCCCATCTGCTTGTGGCAAGACCAACCTGGCCATGATCCAGCCGACCATCCCGGGCTGGCGCGCAGAGGTCGTCGGTGACGACATTGCATGGCTGCACTTCGGCGAGGACGGTCGCCTGTACGCGGTGAACCCGGAGAACGGCTTTTTCGGCGTGGCACCGGGTACCAACTACGCCTCCAACCCAATGGCAATGAAGTCCATGGAGCCGGGCAACACCCTGTACACCAACGTTGCCCTGACCGACGACAACAACGTGTGGTGGGAGTCCAAGGAGGGCGAGCCTCAGCACCTCATCGACTGGCTGGGTAACGACTGGACCCCGGATTCCGGCAACAAGGCCGCACACCCGAACTCCCGCTACTGCGTGCCAATCGAGCAGTGCCCGGTTGCCGCACCGGAGTTCAACGACCCGAAGGGTGTGCCGGTTTCCGCCATCCTGTTCGGCGGTCGCCGTGCGGACACCGTGCCGCTGGTTACCCAGGCACGCGACTGGAACCACGCCACCTTCATCGGCGCTACTCTGGCTTCCGGCCAGACTGCCGCTGCTGCCGAGGCTGCTGTGGGCTCCCTGCGCCACGACCCGATGGCTATGCTGCCGTTCATCGGCTACAACGCCGGTGACTACCTGCAGCACTGGATCGATATGGGCAACAAGGGCGGCGACAAGATGCCGGAGGTCTTCCTGGTCAACTGGTTCCGCCGTGGCGAGGACGGCCGCTTCCTGTGGCCGGGCTTCGGCGAGAACTCTCGCGTGCTGAAGTGGATCATCGACCGCATCGAGGGTCGCGTTGAAGCTGACGAGACCGTCGTTGGCTACACCGCTCGCTACGAGGACATCGACACCGATGGCCTGAAGGAGACCGAGGAGGACATCCGCGAGGCGCTGGCGGTGAACCCAGCTGATTGGGAGCGCGACCTGGCGGACAACGAGGAATGGCTGAAGTTCCTCGGTCCGAAGGTTCCGTCCGAGGTCTGGGACGAGTTCAATGGTCTGAAGGATCGCGTGCAGGCTGCGAAGTAGCTGTTAGTTGCGCTAGCGCTAGACGCTGATCTGAGCGAGGCGCCGGGAGAGCTTTTCTCCCGGCGCTTTCTTTGTGCCCAGGTTCTTTAAGCCGATGACGCCGCAGCCTCCGACCAGAGCGACGGCTCGCCTATGCGGCAGCGCGGATGTTCTGTTCGATCTCCCCGAAGGTTCGGGCGAAAAACTCGTCCACGCGGTCTTTGGCGACAATGTTGATGTTGAAGGTTTCCGTCATGGTGACGTTGGCTTCGCTGCCGTTCGTGGTGATGTCCACCTTTACCGGCGCGGTGTATTCGTTGTAAATGCCGGCGCCGAGCATGCGGAAACGGAACTGTTCACCTACACGGGCGCGTGCTTCGGTGGCATCGGCGTTCTTGGCCTTGTAGTTGGTCATATTTTGAAGCGCCTGAATAAGAGCCTCGGCGGACTTTTCGGTGCTTACGGTGAACGTCTTAGAACCGGACATGGTCGGTCTCCTTATTCCTTGCGATGATTACGTGGTGCCCACCGTAGTGAAAAGGGATCGCGAAAATGCCTGGTGGCTGAGTTCTTATTGAGTTGAACAAGATTTATAGCAAACCATTTAGGCACCGTTTAGTCGAAGAAATAAGTTCGTTCGCGAGTAATGAATGCGCCCTTGCCATTGTTGGAATTCCAGCAGGTCAGCCCCTCATGAGCGGAGTGGCATACGTAGCGGCCATGGTAGACAGTGGTGCCGTAGGGGACGGTTTCTGTTGGTGCGTGGTCATTGATATCTGCCCCTTGGGGAAAATACGCGGGAGCGTCGTTCTTAGACCCAACAGTCTGAGTGTCGACATTCACCCACCAGTTGGCGTATTGTCCATTTTTCCCGTGTGGTTTGCTTTCCCGATATGACGCGACACCGCAGTTCAACGAATCTTTTTGGATGTCACACCCGATATTCTCGCTAGGGGTTTTGAAGACCGCGATATTCCCTAGGCTGTTGTGCTTAATCGTCCGCACCGGGCGGGCATCCGAAGGAATCGGCCCACCGGCCTTCGCGTATGCCCCTTCGGGGAGGTCCTTATTCGGGGAGGCTGGGGCGTCATTATCTGCAGCGCTCTTCTTTTCGTAGCCCGCAGGCAGATCGGGATTCGGCTTCTTTCCCTTATTTTTCTTGCTTTTCTTTTCCTTGTTTTCGGATTTTCCGGAAGACTCGCCGGAGCCGAAATTGGGGCCAGACTGGTTTTTCTTTAGCCCGCTCGCGTCGTCGGTGGCGTACCATTCCAGCTCGATTTGGTCGGCCGGAGTGCCCGTGACCTGGCTCCATTCGCTGTGCTCGCCTTCGGTGAGCTTCTTGCCGTCGAAGTTGTAATGAATCGTTGGTACCTCCGGACGTCCGCTCGTATAAGACCATTCGTAAATTCCATCTCCTTCGCTGGAAGCCGTTACGTTTGCGCGAGCTGCAGTGGTGCCCGCGCCCGTCACCAGTTCTTTATTTACGGCGAAAGGCTTTCCGTCCTGGCCAATTGCAATAAAAGTCACCGGTGAGAAATACTTGCAGTCATTCTTGAGTAACAACTCCGGAACTTCATCATTATTCGCCTCAATCAACGCATAAGAATAGGTGCCTGTCGGATAATAATCGTCGCGGTCGGAATGGTCGCGCTCGTATTTTTCCGGATTATTCAAAACATCCTTGTACGCATCGATCGCCTGCTGCGTCGGGTCGGCCTTCGTCTCCTCGCTGCCCTTCGTGTCGCCCCTATTTGTACTGCTTGCCGCCGTGTTGTCCTGCGGTTCGTCGCTCGAACAGCTGGTCATTGCTAAAGCTGCTATGGTCATGACGCCCACCGCCCCAACCTGCCACCGACCCCGCTTCGCGCGGGCGCCTAAGTGGCCTTCGGTTTTCGACGAGGGGCGGGTGAGGATGGAACGCAAACGCATGGAAAGTCCTTTGTTTGTGGTGATGATTTCCTTTAGTATCTTAAATTCTAATCATTATCGAGATGTTTTCATTCTATTTTCGCTGGGATCGTGCCAGATCCCCCAGTGGACTTTTGCTTAGCTAAAGCGAGGATTAACTCAGTTAGGGCAGCATTCGGTTGCTTAGGACAGCATGTGATTGTTCGCGGCTAACAAAACTAGTGCTGATACTTGTGGCATGTTTTCAATGATTGCCGGAGTACCCGGCCATCCTTTGTTTATCCACGCGGCAGTGGTATTCGCTCCGCTCGCTGCGTTTGCCACTATTTGGTGGGCTGTTCGGCAGCAACGCAGGGTGCTTGCTCGGGCTGCCGTGATCGTCAACCTTCTGTCTCTAGTGTTCACTTGGCTTGCGCGTTCATCGGGTGAAGCTCTGTTGAAGATGCAGGGTCTTTCCGAAGAAGATCCCGGCGCTCTGGCCAAGCACGCAGAGTATGCGAACTACCTGACGGCCAGTGTGGTCGTGTTGTTTGTTGCAGTTGTTGGGTTCTTCCTTGTCGACCGCTTCGCTTCTCTGCCTACTTGGCTGGCCAATGTGCTGCGCGTCGTTGCTGTGATTACTGCGATTGCAGTGATCGTGACAGTCGTAATGACTGGTCACGAAGGTGCTGTGCAGGTCTGGAACGACTAAAGAAGTGTGTTGCTCGAACCAGTGCTCGCGCGTTGACTAAAGCGCCAGTCTCGAAGTCCCCGGTGTTCTAGTCTGGGAGGCATGAGCACCGAAGATCAGACCGCAGAAGATCAGACTCGGCATGACCAGCAATCACAGCAGGTCAGCCGATGGGTGGTTAGCGATTTCATTGATATCGATGCCACACCGGAGGAAATCTATGAGCTAATCTCCGATGTCACCCGCACCGGAGAATGGTCGCCAACGTGTAAGCGCTGCGAGTGGCTGGGCGAACCTGGCCAGGTGGGGAGTCGTTTCAAGGGAACCAACGAAACGTCCGAGCGTACCTGGGAAACAGTATCCCAAGTTGTAGCAGCGGATCGCCCGCACGAATTCGCATGGGTGGTTGGGCCGGATGCTCAGCCTGACGGTTTCGTGCGCTGGGGCTACCGTGTGGAGCCGCTCGGTGGGGCTGCGGGCAACGGTGCGGGCATGCGTACGCGACTCTATGAGGATTGGAATTTTCACGAGGCCGGCCGAGCTGCATTCTTCAAGAAGTGGGGTGACCAGGGCGAATCGGAAGCGGAGAAGCGCCGCGAAGCTGCCCTGGCGGGGATTCCCGAAACGCTCGCGACTATCAGGAAGATTGCCGAGGCTGGCAAATAGGTAGCCCACAAAGCGCAACCCGGCACCCCGTGGCGCAGTCAAACTGGCTCCCTGTAGCGAGAGATGTTGGCTCTTTGCGGCTGGGGGGAGCTCCGCGGTGGATAAAAACCTGTTCTGCAGAGGGGTGTTCCGGGTGTGTGGAGTGGCTACAGAATCGGAAATGTCGTTAGAACGGGAATGCGCAACCATGCGCCATGGTCCCCTGACCGGCTGCAGGTCTCTGAACTGCGGTTTTGTGGTAATGCAAATTATTCGCAGTAACGTATTCTCGTTCTAGCGACATTTGAGCCAACACCCCGCTTCGCCACCCTTGAGTCGCTGCCCATTTCCATTATTGG
>NZ_JBSQBJ010000013.1:0-66191 GCF_055862885.1 Corynebacterium sp. p3-SID1761
CTTTTCCAGCGGTGACAGATACAACAAAACCCCCGGTCGGTGAAGACCGGGGGTTGGAATCCAGTGGAGCTAACGGGATTCGAACCCGTGACCCCCACACTGCCAGTGTGGTGCGCTACCAGCTGCGCCATAGCCCCGCTGCCTACCAGGCGATTTACTTCTAAATCCCTGTGAAGCGAACGGTGTTAAAGCTACAACACTGGAATTAACTTCTCCAAATCGCCTGGTTGCGCTGGGGTAGCAATCGCTTGAGCGCTATTTGCCTTCCAGCACAGTCGGAACCCAGGAGCCCAGAGTCTCATCCGGATTCATCGGCGGGTCGAAGCGCTTGCCATTCTTGTACAGCAGTGGCGAGGAGACGTCACCTTCTCGCTTTTCGACTTCCTTGTCATTCTCGCGGGAGATCTTCGCACCTTCGTCCTTAACGGACTTGTCACGAATCTTCTCAACCACGCCACCGTCTACGCCCATCTTGTCTGCAGCGTTAGCCAGATCGTCCCACTCCCACTGACGGGTAACGGTGGACTGCTCTTCCATCATCAGGCGGTGGAGGTTCCAAAACGCATCCACGTCACCACTCTTTGCCACTGCCCAGGCGACAGCCGCACCACGGGTGGAAGGACCGGACTCGTCGCCACGATCCAGGAAGTTCAGGAAGCGGAACTTCACCTTCACCTTGCCGTCTTCCAGTGCCTTCTTCACATCGTCGCTAGAGGCGGTCTCCAGCTGCGCGCAGTAGTGGCAGCTGAAATCCTCGAAGACCTCGACGGTCGGCACGTCGTCGCCTGCATTCTCTGCTTCCAGGGTGACGATGCTGTCCTTGGCCGTCATCTTCACCTTTACCTCATCGTTCGGCAGGCTGATGTTATCGACCTTGTGCTTCTGGTTGTTGTACACAATGAAACCAATGGCTACAGCTGCAATGACGAGAATTGCAATGATTCCCCACAGGAAGCCGTTGCCCCCTTTAGATGCATTAGGGGCCTTAATTTTCTGGCTCACCGAGTGTTCCTTTCCGAAATGGTGACGTGTCTACTGCGCATGAGGGTATCGCAAGAGTCTGGCAAAACACTGAATCGACCCCGTGATTTTACGCAAACCTGCAGCGATTGCCCCAGGGACGAGGCCGCCCCAATGTTGTGGGTCTAACCCAGCACGCCATCCACGACGACCTGCGCCTCCTCCAGCACCTTCTCCAGGTGGTCGGCACCGTTAAAGGACTCAGCATAAATCTTGTACTTGTCCTCCGTACCGCTTGGGCGGGCGGCAAACCAAGCGTTTTCGGTGGTCACCTTCACTCCCCCAATAGCCGCGCCGTTGCCCGGAGCCTCCGTCAAGATCGACTCGATCTTCTCCCCCGCCAATTCGGTTGCTTCTACGTCGTTGGCGCTGAGCTTCTTCAGACGCTCCTTCTGCTCGCGGTTGGCCGGGGCATCGATGCGCTTGTACTGCGGCGCACCCAGTTCTTCGGCCAGCTCCCGATAACGCTCTGAAGGACTCTTGCCGGTCGTTGCCTTAATTTCGGACGCCAACAGGTCAGCGATGATGCCGTCCTTATCAGTGGACCAGACCTGCCCGTTGCGACGTAGAAAGGAAGCACCTGCGGATTCTTCTCCGCCAAAGCCCACGGATCCATTGACCAGCCCCGGCACGAACCACTTGAACCCGACCGGAACCTCCATCAGGTTGCGTCCCATACGAGCCACAACGCGGTCAATCATCGAGGAGCTCACCAGGGTCTTGCCCACGGCGGCCTCTTGCGGCCAGTTCTCACGGTGACTAAAGAGGTATTCGATGGCCACGGCAAGGTAGTGATTTGGGTTCATCAGGCCTGCGTCTGGGGTGACGATTCCGTGGCGGTCGGAGTCGGCGTCATTACCAGTAGCGATGTCATAGGAAGCCCCGCCGGCGCCTGCGACAGAATCGACCAGCGAGGCCATCGCGGACGGCGAAGAGCAATCCATGCGGATCTTGCCGTCAGAGTCCAAGGTCATGAAACCGAAGGCGGGATCGATGGTGGGGTTAACGACCGTGAGATCGAGGCCGTGCACATCAGCGATACGGTCCCAATACGCCACGGAGGCACCACCCATGGGATCGGCGCCGATGCGCACGCCTGCGTTGCGGATAGCCTCGATGTCGATAACCTCCGGCAGAGCGGCAACATAGTTGCCCAGGTAGTTGTGGCTCTCCACTAGTTCGGTGGAAGTGGAACGCAGTACGCCAGCGAGGTTTGCGTCCAGGTATTCGTTGGCACGGCGGGCAATCCAGCTGGTGGCGTCGGTATCCGCAGGCCCACCGGTTGGCGGGTTGTACTTGAAGCCGCCGTCACGTGGCGGGTTGTGAGAGGGAGTCACGACAATACCGTCGGCGCGGCCAGCGTCGTTGCCTTCCGGCCCACCGGGCAGCTGCTTGTTGTACTCCAGGATCGCGAAGCTGACAGACGGGGTGGGCACAAAACCGCGTTCCTGATCCACCTTGACCGTCACGCGGTTACCAGCCAGGACCTCCAGCGCGGTAGCCTCGGCCGGTTCAGATAGAGCGTGCGGGTCACGGCCAATAAAAATTGGACCGTTGATTCCCTGCTCGCGGCGGTAATCGACGATGGCCTGGGTGGTTGCCAGGATGTGTGCCTCGTTAAAGGCTCCATCGAAGGCGCTACCGCGATGACCGGAGGTGCCGAAGCTGACGCGCTGTCCCGGATCAGCCAAGTTTGGAACCGTAGCGGAGTAGGCCTCGAGCAGGGCTGGGATATCGGTGAGGTCTTCGGGGGTGGCGGGCTGGCCAGCGCGTGGGTGCATTTTTAATCCTTCGGTCGGTGCCTGAAGCAGTGGTGCCTTAAAGCAAATTTTTGTGCTCAATATTTATGGTGCCCGATTCTGCACCGTTTTTCAGCGCGCTTGCACCCGAAAAACGCCCCCTTGATGACTCTTTAACAACGGGTAACCGCAACGCGGAACCTATCGAGGAATTTTTGGAAACCGTTTCATCTCTCCCCGCTACCGGCGTACTGTCTGTAGTTCATGCAAGACGTTTCATTCGCGGAGAACCTCCAGAACGTTCTGGATTCGATCGACAAGTTTGTGTGGAGCCAGTGGCTACTCATCCCACTGCTGCTTCTCACCGGACTTTGGCTCACGTTCCGCCTGCGTGGTGTGCAATTCCGCAAACTGTGGGTAGCGCTGCGGCACGGCCTGATCGACCGCGATGACGAGGGCGGCGAGGGCGACATCACCCAGTACCAGGCGCTCACCACTGCCCTGGCTGCGACCGTGGGAGTGGGCAACATTGTGGGTGTGGCCACTGCAATTTCTGTCGGTGGTCCCGGCGCACTGTTCTGGATGTGGGTTACTGGCCTGGTGGGCATGGCTTCGAAGTATTCGGAGGCATTCCTGGGTGTGCGTTTCCGCGTTGCCGATTCAAAGGGCAACGTATCCGGCGGCCCGCAGCGCTACCTGTCGCTAGGTATTCCCGGCGGACTCGGAAAATTCCTCGCGTGGTTCTTCACCATCGCGGCAATCATCGCCTCCTTTGGCATCGGCAACCTAACACAGGGCAATGCAGTTGCCGCTGGTTTGGAAGATACCTTTAATGTCAGCCCCACGGTCACCGGCGCGGTGATGTTCGTGCTCGTGGGTGCGGTGCTGTTGGGCGGCATTGGCTCGATCGGTAAGGTCACCTCGGCGTTCGTGCCACTCATGATCCTTATTTATATCGGCGGTGGACTTGTGGTGCTGACGCTGCACGCCAATGACATCCCGGCGTCTTTCGGACTTATTTTTAGTGACGCCTTTACGGGAACCTCTGCAACCGGTGGATTCCTAGGCTCGGGGATCATGCTGGCTATGCAAATGGGTGTGGCTCGTGGCATTTTCTCCAATGAGTCGGGCATGGGGTCGGCTGCAATTGCCGCTGCAGCGGCAAAGACCACCCACCCCGTGCGTCAAGGCCTGGTGTCTATGACTCAGACCTTTATCGACACGATCATTGTGGTGACGATGACCGGCCTGGTGATCATCACCACCGGTGTGTGGGATACCGGTGAGGACAATGCGGCCAACATGACAGCTCAGGCGTTCAGCAAGGGCATCGGCTCGGAGTGGGGCGGCACTATCGTCTCCCTCTCCATCGTTTTCTTCGCTTTCTCCACCATCCTGGGGTGGTCCTACTATGGCGAGCGCAACGCAGAGCGGGCCTTTGGCCCCTGGGCTTCCCTGCCCTATCGCATGCTGTTTACCTGTGTGGTCTTTGTTGGCGCGACCACAGAGATCGGATTGGCATGGACTTTCGCAGATATTGCCAATGGCCTGATGGCACTACCGAACCTGGTGGGTCTGCTGATCCTCTCCGGCCTTATCGCCCGAGAAACCAAGGCGTACTTGGCCTTCGACCCCACCCTGCGGGCACGCCCGGCAGATGTCGAGAAGTTCCTCATCGATACCAAGAACCCCTGGCGCAGCGCGCTTTAATGAGGGCACCTGCAGGCAGTTCTAAGTCCCTCTGTTTTTATGATTTCGCCTCGCACGGGAGTGATCTAAATTACAGTCTCGGGCATGACTTTCGCATCGCAACACGGCCTTAACGCACCACTTACTCCCCTGCGCTTTCTGCAGCGTTCTGCCCAGGTTCACCCGGACAAGGTAGCCGCGATCGACGGGCCACGCCGAATCACCTTTGCGGAGTTCAACCAAGATACGCAAGCCTTTGCTCACGCACTGATCGCCGACCACGTGGCCGAAGGCGATCGTGTAGGCATTCTCGCCGCCAATAGCTACGAGGCTCTGCTGGCACAGTTCGCCGTGCCGCTGGCCTGTGCAGTGACCGTACCGATCAATACCCGTCTGGCTCCGGCGGAAGTCAACTACATTCTCGATCACGCCTCCATCGACGTACTCATTGGAGAAAAGGATTTTATCGACCCCATCCTCGCTTCCGGAGAAAGGAAACTCCGCCGCGCGGTGTACATCGCCAATAAGGAAGGCGTGGAGCCCCAGGTTGATAGCCCAGCTACTGACCCCGAAGGGGCGTCACTAGTAACGACCTTTAGTGAGTACCTGGCCGAGCATCGCGATGAAGAGCCTCTTCCCTACCGCGTGCGTGACGAGAACGAAACCATCGCGATTAACTACACCTCCGGCACAACCGGCAAGCCGAAGGGCGTGATCTACACCCACCGCGGCGCATACCTGAACGCACTGGGGCAGGCGCACACGCAGCACTTCAGCCACGACACGGTGTATCTGTGGACCCTGCCGATGTTCCACTGTTCCGGCTGGTGCACGGGCTGGGCAGCTATGGCCGTCAGTGCAACCCAAGTGGCGCTGCGCGCGGTTCGTGGCCCGGAGATGTGGGAACTCATCCGTACCGAGGGCGTGACCGCTATGTGTGGCGCACCTGCCGTACTAAACACCCTGGTAGACGACGAAAACAAACGCCGGGTAACAAACCTGCGCGTGACCACAGCAGGCGCACCTCCGAGCCCGACGACCATCACCCGCTGCGAGAACATCGGCGTGGAAGTCACGCACGTCTACGGTCTGACCGAAAGTTACGGCCCGTTTACCGTCTGCGAGGCACAACCCGAGTGGGAGGACATGACGGTTCGCCGTCGCGCGGTGCTGAAGGCGCGCCAGGGTGTGGCGTCCATTACCAACGAGGATGTGCGCGTGATCGAGCCGACGGAAGGCCAGGACGAGGCACTTATCGACGTACCCGCCGACGGTGCGACGTTGGGTGAGATTGTGCTGACCGGTAACGGCATCATGGCCGGGTACTTCAACGACGAAGAGGCCACTGCACATGCCTTCCGTGGCGGTTGGTTCCACACCGGCGACCAGGGCGTGATGCACCCCAATGGCTATATCCAGCTGATGGACCGTGCGAAGGACGTGGTGGTTTCCGGCGGCGAGAACATCTCCACCATCGAGGTTGAGCAGGCCGTTATTAGCTATCCGGATGTCTCCGACTGCGCTGTGATCGGCGTGCCGGATGAAAAGTGGGGCGAGCGCCCACGCGCGTATGTGGTGCTGCGCCCGGAGGCTCATGGTGCGGATCAGTCCGCGGTGGAAGAGGCCGTGATCGCCCACTGCCGTGCCCACATCGCGGGCTATAAGGTGCCACGTGATGTACGGATTCTGGACGAGCTTCCCCGCACCTCCACTGGCAAGGTGCGCAAGAATGAGCTGCGTGAGGAGGCCTGGGCGGGCCACGAGCAAAAAATCAACTAGCTACTTTCCTTCCCTCGTAGTTAACCCAGTATTCGCTAGGCCTTTCCCTTCCCGCTGCCTAAAGGCCGGTTGTTTGTCACGCACGACTTTTACCCTGTGCGCTTATGGGCAATAAAGGTTCTTTTTCTCGACGCCGATTCTTCAAAGCGCTTGGCTTCAGCGCCGGTTCCGCAGCTTTCGTGGTGGGGCCGCTTGCAAAGGCGGGCGCACAACCGGCTACGGGGGCAGGCGGTTCCACCCTGGCAGGTAGCGGGCTCACTGGTAGCTCTGCGCTGGGCTCCGCGAGCACCCCGGGGCTGGCGGGCTCGGCCAGCTATACCCCGAGCAATATCGGTAGCTCTGAGACCGGTTGGGTGATGGGGCGCAGGGGAAGCAGTCCGAACGGGACGTTCCTGGTCGGCGATCTGCAGGTGGTAACTGTTACGGAGGATTCCGTCACTATTAGCTGGCTGACGTGGGATGCGAAGGTCAGCATCGCCGAGCGTCCAGTGGGCATGCCCACTGAGGGCACACTGCGCGTATGGCCGGAGGATAATCCGCAAGATACGAAGATCGTCCGCTCCGAAAAGAATGCCTTCTTCCACATCCTGACGGTCGAGGGGTTGCAGCCGGAGACTACCTACCGCTTCAGCGCTTCCTCCCACGGTGTCGAGGCAAATGCCACCCACAATTACTTCCAGGAGCACAAACGGAAGTTCACTACCCTGCCGCGCCTCTCCGGTGAGCTTTTGCAGACTGTAGTGGTGGCCAACGATGTGCATATGGGCGAAGCTCAGGACGGCCTGTGGTTCGATGGCTTCCCTCCCCCGGCCGTACCAAACCCACAGTCGGCTCCCTACCCAGAGGTATGCCTGGATGCGGTTATCGATACCGCAGAGAGCTGTGGCGCCACCCACCTTTTCGTCAATGGTGACGTGACCAGTGAGGCTCGCCCAGCAGAGGTTCGCCGTGCTAAGGAGATGTTGGATAGGTTCTCCGGAACGTGGCGCGTGACTCGTGGCAACCATGACCGCCCACACAAGGCCGACGGTTCCTCTGGTTACGAAACCGCTAGTCCCTACGGCAAGGAGCACTTCGACCCCTTTGGTGATGTCTTCGAGCCCCGCCAGCAAGCATGGATGATGGACTTGGAGCCCGCAGGCGTGCGCGTGATCGGCATTGACTCCACGGAATTGGATAAATCCGGTGGTCGGATCGAGCCACAGCAGTTCCGCCAGATTGAGGGCTTCTTGCGCCGCGACCCGAACAAGCCGACCGTGTTGATGCTGCACCACCCCATGACGCGCGAGGCTGGTTGGTCGAATGTCGCGGGTCCAGCGTTTATCCTCCGCGACCCGGATCTCATGCGCTTGCAGAAGATGATTCAGGCAGCTCCCGGCGTCAAGTTGGTTTTGGCGGGCCACACCCACCGCGCGCACCGCGATAAGCCGGACGTAGATACCCACGCTGTTTTCTTGGAAACCCCGGCAGCGAAGAACTGGCCGACCGGCGCTACCCAGTTGCGCTTTTACTCCGATGGCATTGCGGTGAACTTCCGCCACAACATGAGCGAAGAGGCTTTGGATTGGGCCAGCCGTACCCGTTGGACGAATTTCGGCCTGGCGCCGGAGATTCTGCTCGGACCGACGGACGCGCGCAACCTAGTGATCCGCTACTAGCGGACTCCACTGGTGTTGCTGGCTAAAGAACCATCGCGGCAAACCAGCCGGCGATCAGCAGCGGAATATTAAAGTGCAGGAATGTCGGAATTACGGAATCCCGGATGTGGTCGTGCTGGCCATCTGCGTTAAGTCCCGACGTGGGGCCTAGAGTCGAGTCAGAAGCTGGGGAGCCGGCGTCACCAAGAGCACCTGCAGTACCCACAATCGCCACAGTCGCGACCGGCGAGAAGCCCATCGACGCACACAGCGGAACGTAAATCGTCGCGATAATCGGCAACGTCGAGAAACTCGAACCGATGCCCATGGTGACGACCAGGCCGACCAGCAGCATCACCAACGCGGCAGCGGCCTTGTTGCCTGCGAAAAGATCAGCGGAGGTGTTAACCAGGCTTTCGACCTCGCCGGTGGCCTGCATGACAGCGGCGAAGCCTTGAGCGGTGATCATGATGAAGCCGATCAGTGCCATCATGCGCATACCGGCCGTGAAAACGTCATCGGCTTTCTTCCAATCGACAGCACCCGTGCCCATGAAAATCGTCAGGCCAACGAGGGCACCGATCAGCAGCGAATCGGCCTCCATGTCCATCGTCTGCATCACAACCTGTACGGCGAAGGTGGCGATGATTGCGACGATGGAGACAATGATTTTGTAGCGGGAGACCTCCCCGTCGGATGTGGTCTCCGTGTCTGCGATCGGGCGCTCTTCGTATTCGCGCGGTGTGCGGTAAGTAATGAATACTGCGGTCAACAGGCCACAGAACATACCCAACGCGGGGATGGCCATTGCTTGCATCACGTTGATGCCGTCGGTGCTCATGCCGGCGCTATTGATGTTGCCCAGCAGAATGTCGTTCAAGAAGATCGAGCCAAAGCCCAGCGGGATCCACATGTAGGTGGTGATCAGGCCGAACGTGAGGATACAGGTGACCAGGCGACGATCCAGCTGCAGCTTGTTAAAGACGCTTAGCAGTGGCGGGATAATCAACGGAATAAACGCAATGTGTACCGGGATGAGGTTCTGACTCATCACCGCCATCGCCAGGATGCCGGCCAGCATGAGCCATTTCGTTAGGGCTGCGGCGCGGTTCTTTGTTTCTTTGTTAGTGACGCCGAGTCTCCCCAACAGTGAGTCTGCCAGCAGCTTGGGCAGCCCTGCGCTGGCTACAGCCATCGCGAAGGCACCGAGGAGGGCATAGCTAAGCGCAATTTTCGCGCCCCCGGAAAGACCGTCTTGGAAGGCCACCATTGTGGCGTCCAAGCCCATGCCACTCAGCAGGCCGCCGATGATGGCGCCGATGAATAGTGCCAGAACTACATGCACCCGAAGCAGGGCGAGGATCAGCATGACTACGACGGCGACAAGGACTGCGTTCATGTATCAAAGAATAATATGCACAGTCAGATGATTAGTAATCCCTACGTTAGTGCGGGTGCCCTTGTCAGTTTTGCAACAGTGCAGTTGCCGGCAGCTGCCGGTCGTAGCGCCGTGTTTGATTCGTCAGGCGAGCCGCAATATTTGTGCCACTGAGCTTGCGCGCTCGCAAAAGGAACGCCCGCCCTTCTGAGTTGCGGGTATACACCGCACGCATCGGCAAGTTCACGTGGTCTAGCTGTGCGATGAATTCATCAACGTTCTCCCGACGCGTGCCAATCACGTCGGGCACCGATTGCGCGCAGAAAATGCCGCGAATACGCACCTGGTGCGCGGGTGCAATCAGATAGCGCGCGTTGCGGATCTCCCCGGAGAGCTGAGCCATGGCGTCCGCAAAGAGCTTCCTTTCGGCGAATGTTCCGCCGGAAAGGCGCACATTCAGCCCCATAGGACCTTCGTCAACAACCGCCATGAGGTTGCGGGTCTTGATGATCCCTAAAGCACTCAGGGTGCGTGCCAGCGCCGTGGCCTCGGCCTTTATCCGCCGTGTAGCGTCGGTCAATTGGCGAACCCTCCGGGTACGCAGCAGTGACGCTACACCGCCGAGCAGTCCCAGCACTCCGAAACCCAGCCACTGCCCTTCTGCTGGAAGTAGTGGCATGCTTCGGCTTAGAGCTAACACGAACATGACCGCCAAGAAGCAGATATAGGCGATAATCACGTCTAGGTAGGGCACCACTGTGGCCGTTGCTGGCTTTTCGATATTCATGCGGAACTGCATCTCATAGGGCTGCCCATCCGGTACATTGCCCAGACCCAGCGCTTCCAACCACTGGTCTCGCATTGTGTCTCGGCGGAAGGCTCGAGCCAGCATTTCCTGGTTGGCATCGTCGATTCGGCGGTAGGCCTGGAACGGCGGTTCCGCGAAGCAGCGTTCGAAGCCATTCTCAATGACTGGCGCGTCAGCGCGCGGCGCGACAAAGGCTTCGAAACGTTGTTGCAACGAACGCACGTCGTGGGATCCCAGCACTTCGGCTGCTTCCCCTGCCCCGATATTGAGGGTCTGTGCCCCGCTATCCAGGGCCTTTCTGAGGCTTGACCGGTTGTCCGGTTCGCACGTAGCGATGTGCCAAATGTTTGCGGTTTTCTCCGGCGCGTCCGGGTCGACTCTAATTACCCGGCCACGCATCTGGTTGGTCAACATAAATGCTCGCACGGAGCTAGCAATAATCAGTGCATTGGCGCATGGCGAATCCCATCCCTCCCCCAGTAGCGCGGCGGTCCCCACCAGAATTGTGAAAAGTCCTTCCCTAAACACGTGGGTTATCACGGGCACCGACACCCGCGTCCCGCCGGTGAAGCGCACCTCCACGTACTCGTCGGTGAGGTCCTTGGCGACCGTAACCTCGCCATCAAGTTCCGCGGCGAAAGATTCCACTTGCTCCAGCGCTGTGCGCGGGATGATGATAACCGAGCCGCTGATCGCGGCTATTTTTGTGCTGCTGCCTACTCGCCGTCGCACGGCTTCGAAGATGGGGATGACGCCCACGTGGACGAGGGCATCATCACTGCCTACACCAGACAGGTAATCCCGCTGGACGTAATCCGCTAGAACCACCATGCGCAGTGAGTCGGACATCGCGGCGACTTCCTTTTCGGCAATGTCGCCAACTGCACGGATCTTGCCCGCGGAGTGGGTCAGTATCCGGTTGACCTTTTTCTCCGCAGCAATGGAGATCTTTTCCTTATTGAGGAGGTTGTTGGCGCGCAATGCAGAGGCCACCACCGGGCTGGCACTAAAGAAATCGGGGTGGTCAATAACGAACTGCAGCCCAAGTTCGGTGGGTAGGTCCGAGCGTTTTTCGCAGAGTATCGCCTCAATATGCGGCGCAATGGGATATCCTGCAGCGGTCAACAGGGATTTGAGGGCATAGAAATTGTCCTCGTCATCCAGGCCTACCTGCAGTTGCTCATCATTTAGCCGATTGAGGTCGTTCGCTAGCTGTGCCAGCACTCCTTGTTGCTGCAGGTTTTCTAAGATTTCGTTCCCGCGCCTACGAAGGGCGGCAATTTCCTGCCTTTCCGCCTCGCTGGGCTTCGTTATATAGATGTAGTCCTGGTGGGGACACAGGTTGCCGGCAGCTACGAGTTCCGGAGCGAAGATCTCTTCGTCAATCGGGCCACATAATTGTTCGTAGCGCTGCCATTCTGCGGGCGTGGAATCATATGGCGGCGTGGCCGTTAGCGCGATTGTATTGAGAGCTGACGTGTGGCGACCGAGCTGATCCATGAAGGCAGTTAGGGCGCGATGCCATTGGGAGCGCAGGTGGTGTGCTTCGTCGAGGCATACCGTACCTATGTTGCGAACCGCATCGAGGATATCGAGGTCGGCGAAATCTTCACCGGTTTCCTCATCGAGCGCCTGGGTGTAGGCAGAGTACAGTGCCTGGTACGTGATGACTGTTAAGAAGGCCGGATCGTGCAGCGATGTAGAGCAGTATTTCCGCGGATCGGACGCGCTATCGCTGCGAAAATGCGTTTCGAAACGATCGATCCACTGATCTCGGATGGTGATGGTCGGAGCCAATATCAATGCAGGCTGGTCGAGTCGACACACTAGTTCCAGCCCGAGGATCGTTTTTCCTGAACCGGGCGCAGCGGCGATGTGAATGCGGTGAGTCTGCTTCAAATCGTTGAAGCGATCGAGGATGCGCTGCTGATAAGGGCGGAAGGTTCCGGCAAAGCGCCAATCGGAGGGCGATAGTCTTTCGGGCGCTTTCATGCTGGCAAGTCTAACTGACTAGCAGATCTGCGGAGGCGGCAACCGCGTACGCACCTCTGCACAAATACGACAAAACCCCAGCTCAGCTTAGAACTGGGGTTCAACGTTGGTGGAGCCGCCGGGAATTGAACCCGGGTCCTTTGCGACCTCGCCAGGGCTTCTCCGTGCGCAGTTCGCTCATGACCTCTGCTCGACCCTCCAGCACTCGCGAACCAGCCTGGATGATGGGCCCAGTTGCTCGAAAGGTGTCCCGCACGGCCCAAGCAACAAAGCCGAGCGGCAAGTCCCTTAAGTCGATGCCAGCTACTGGGTCAGGGACATCCCCGGGCTGACAGACACGCGGTCGCTGTAATTAGGCAGCGAGGGCGTAGTCGCGCTGAGTGTTCTCGGCGCTTATAAATTCGCAGCGACGCTTAAAATCGGTGGTCGTCTGCCTTCACCGGCACGCTTCCCCTGGCTCAATGCACAAAGTCGAAACCAAGTCGACCCCATGATCCCTGCTGCGGAAACGCTTGTACAACAGGAAATTTAACCTTACACCCCTGCACCGCGGCAGTTCAAGAACCCTACTTTTCAGCCTCGTTTTCCGGATCAGCGTCCTGCGCGGAGTCGAGCCCAGTCTCGTCCCACTTCGCCTTACGCTCCTTGGACTTCCTATTGTTCTTCACTGCCATGAGTCCCACTGCGATGCCGATGACGATCGGTACCCATACCTTGCTGTAATCGGCCATAAATCCGATCACGCGCAGAATCGGCTCCATCCATTCGGGTAGGTGCCAGTCCGGTAAATGCCAATCCGGCCAGGGAATGGAAGGAAGATTAATGTCCGGCCACGGGATCGATGGCAGGTTGATGTCCGGCCAGGGAATATTGATATCCCAGTCGGGTAAAAAGCTAAGTAACCATGCAATCAGCTTGGAAGCCAGAGGGCCTAGCACGATGACGGCCAGCGCCCAGCTACCCTTCCCTAGGCCAGTAATCAGCGGATAGAACCAGCGTTTGAACGGTGATTCCTCCATCGCTGCCCAACGCTGCGCCGCCCGCGACCCCTCTGGCGGGTCGAGGTGCACTACCCCTTCTTCATCCTTGACCTTTACCTCGAGCATCCAAATATCTAGAAAATTCGAGGTCCACCCCAGGTACGGCGCCGCAAGCGTCACCTCCCCGCCGTATTCCCCGGGTTCTAAGGTCGAGTCGGTCTTTCCCAGGTCAAGTTTCTGGTTAGCCAGGTTCTTAAAGCGTCCGATCGTCACCCCATCACGGCGCACCAGCAGTTCTAGATTCTTATCTAGGTCTTCTTCCAGCTTGGCGAATTTCTGCACCAGTTTATTGCTGCTCTGGTCGCTGTCTTTACTTGTGGACGCCCCCTCGTCCACCTCCACGACTTCATCGTCCGCTGTCTTTTCCGCCGTTTCTTCCGCGGATTTTTCTTTCTTGCTTTTAGGAAAGTCAGGATCGATGCGACGCAAGGCCGGTGGTTCCCCAACAATTACTTCGAGCAGCCCGAACTCCGGGTGTTGAAGAGACCAACGTTCCACGTGCACTGCCTAGCCCTTAATCCCCTTGATTCGGCGCCCCATCTCGCGCGTTATCTCGCGCTCCTCGGTGCGTCGCTTGATGTCTTGGCGCTTGTCATACTCCTGCTTACCGCGAGCCAGTGCCAGCTCCACCTTCAACTTGCCAGAGACAAAATACAACTGCAGCGGAACCAAGGTGTTGTTACCGTCACGAACCTTACCCATCAAAGAGTCGATTTCCCTGCGGTGCAGCAGCAGCTTCCGCGTACGTCGAGGACTGTGGTTTGTCCAATGTCCCATGGAATACTCCGGGATATGGAGACCGCGGAGCCAGACTTCACCTTCATCAATGGTGGCGTAGGCGTCCACAAGAGAAGCCTTACCCTCCCGCAGAGCCTTTACTTCAGTGCCCACCAGCACGACGCCACACTCGTAGGTATCGATGATGTGGTAATCGTGGCGTGCCTTGCGGTTAGTGGCAACGACAAACTGACCCTTGGGGGTCTTTCCCTTTTTCCCCTTCGATTTCCCCGAATCGGTGGGAGTGCTCTTTTTTGCTGCCATGACAGACACACACTACCACCGGGTTCTCCCCTAATGAAAAGGCGTCAATGTTAGTTCTTCACGTACCAGCGCAAGGTCACCTGGGCGGTGACCGCAGCGACGACCACGCCAACCAGCACGACAAACGGCGCCGCCAACCACAGGTCACTGTTAGTAACCCGCGCCACCAACTGTTGGTCGTACACAGCCTTCAGGGCACGGTCCACTACCAGCACCTTAGCTGCGAACATCCCGGCGACAGCCAGCACCGCACCGATCAGGGCGGCCATCATGGCCTCCAACACGAACGGGGCTTGGGTGTACCAGCGCGAAGCGCCGACCATGCGCATAATGCTGGTCTCGCTGCGGCGCGAGTAGGCGGTGATCTGCACCATGTTCATAATCAGGAAGATGGCAGCCACGGCCTGCACAAAAGCAACGATGAACGACGCATTGCGGATGGAGTCCAGGTTTCGCATCGCAGACTGCAGGTTATCGCCTTGATCCACGATATTCGTCACTGCCGGGTTGTCACGCAGCGCTTCGATGGGGCCATCGTTTTCCGGATCCGTCAGGCGAACGTGGAAGGCGGCGGGCAGCGCGTCTTTCTCGGTCTGCTCCACCAATTGCGGATCGGATTCTCCGAATAGTTCCACAAAGCGTTCGTAGGACTGTTCCTTATTGCGGAAGGTCACCGACTTCACGCCCTCGTCACCCTCCAGCTGCTGCTTAATACTGGAGCACTCCGGGGAAGTACATGTGGGATCGGAGCTCGAGATTTTGTCGTCGAGCTGCACCATAACCTCGATGCGGTCGAAGTAAATATCCTTCGTCCGTTCCGTCATCGCACTGAGCAAAAAGCCGGTAGCCAGCAGTGCTAGGGCGATGGAGGTCGTGATGATCATCGCGATGGTCATCGTCATATTGCGGCGTAGGCCCGAAAACGCCTCGCGGAGCACAAAGTTGGTTTTCATAAATGTTTCCCTTATTAACTTCTAGCTTTGCTAGGCCCGGTCTAGCGGCCTACGCCGTACATACCTAGTTCGTCATCCCGCACAAGCTTGCCCTTGGAAAGCTCGATCACGCGCTTACGCATGGAATCAACGGCCACGTCGTCGTGAGTAGACATCACCACGGTCGTACCGTTCTGGTTGATGCGGTTCAACAGCATCATGATCTCTGTGGACGTATCGGGGTCCAGGTTGCCGGTCGGCTCGTCCGCCAGCAGCACCAAAGGCTTATTTACTGACGCCCGCGCGATCGCCACGCGCTGCTGCTCACCACCCGACAGCTCGTGTGGGAAGCGGTTTTCCTTTCCGTCGAGACCGACAGTCTTCAGCGCTGCTGGAACCAGGTGCTGGATCTCCGAGCGCTTCTTGCCGATAACCTCCAGGGCAAAGGCAACATTGTCAAAGACTGTTTTCTTCGGGAGCAGACGGAAGTCTTGGAAGACATAGCCGATGCGCTGACGCAGCTTCGGCACATCGCGACCCTTGATCTTGTTTACGTGATAGCCGGCGACGTGGAGGTCCCCGGAATCCAGCTTTTCCTCGCGCAGAATCAACTGCAGAAACGTCGACTTGCCGGAGCCCGACGGTCCGATGAGGAAGACGAACTCACCCTTCTCGATGTCCAGGGTGATGTTGTCCAAGGCGGGGCGCCCGGACGACCTATAACTCTTGGTTACGTTTTCGAAGGTGATCACGAGCACACAGTGTAGCGAAACTAATGAGCTAAAGATAGTCCAAAATGACTGAAGTGACTCATGTGACTGCTTTTCTGAAGCCAGAATCCGGCTATCTTCTGTCCCGACGCACCTCAGAATGTAAAGTCACAACCTAATCCGGTTGAAGTTGGCGTCACAAAGAAATGGCGCCCGTACCCTACCCTCCTCGACCCTCCTCGATTTGGCGAGGATAGAAAGAGCTCATGAGCGAAAAGAAGACCGCGACGAAGAACGACAACCAACCCGGGGGCTTCCTCGGAACGATCGAGAAAATCGGAAACAAACTTCCAGACCCATTTTGGCTGTTCGTTATCCTCGGCGGCCTAGTTCTCATCTCCAGTTTCATCTTTAACAAAATCGGTTTGACCGCCACCAACCCGGAGGATGGCAAACCCGTGGAGATCGTGAACCTATTGAGTTCCGAAGGCTTAAAAGAGATCCTCTCAGGCGTGGTGGAGAACTACGTCAGCTTCCCACCGCTCGGCCTCATCATTACTGTCATGCTGGGTGTTGCCGTGGCGGAATACTCGGGCTTGATCAGCGCAGTGGTGCGAGCGATTGTCTCTCGGGTCGGAGCTAAAACCCTGACCTTTGTGGTGGCATTGGCGGGTGTAACAGGTTCCGTGGCCTCCGACGCGGTGTATGTGATTCTGATTCCTCTCGGTGCAGTTTCGTTCCGCGCGGTGGGACGCTCCCCGATCGTCGGTGCCATGGTTGCCTTTGCAGCATCCTCGGCGGGCTTTAACTCCTCGCTAGTGCTCAACATCACCGACGTGCTGCTGGGTGGAATTTCCACCTCGGCAGCGCACATCGTAGATAAGGAGTACGACGTCTCCCCGCTGGCCAACTACTTCTTCGTGGCCGCTAGCGCCGTCGTGCTGGCGCTGATCATCACGGTTCTTACCGAGCTATACATGAACAAGCGAGCTCAGGAACTGGTAAACCACGACGAGATCGACTATTCGGAAGTCACCTTTAATACCGGCCGTGAGGGGGACGACGAGCTCGCGGGCAACGTACCGCAAGAAAAAATCACTGCGGCACTGCAGCTTGACGACGATGAATCGCGTGCGCTGCGCGTTACCGGTCTTGCTGCGGCAGTGATGACGGCACTCTACTTTGCCTTGCTTTTCGTTCCTTTCTCTCCGCTGCAGGGCGAGGGCGGCGAGGTAATGTCCAGCCCACTGATCACTGCAGTGGCCGTGCCGATCGGTGCTTCGTTCCTTATCCTCGGCCTGATTTACGGCCTGGGCATCAAGTCCATCACCAAAGCCAGTGACGTTCCGGACTTCATGGCTCGCGGGCTGAAGTCTCTGCTGCCGATGATGGTGCTCTTCTTTGCCGTTTCCCAGTTCCTCGCCTGGTTTAAGGCCTCTAACCTGGGAGCTTGGACAGCGATTAAGGGTGCAGAGCTGCTTCAGAAGGCCGATCTTCCGCCGCTGCTACTCTTCGCCGCCTTTGTAGTTCTGGTAGCGGTGGTCAACCTCTTCATCACCTCAGGTTCCGCACAGTGGGCGCTGATGGCCCCCATCGTTGTGCCGATGTTCATGTACGTAGGCTTCTCCCCCGAGGTCACGCAGATGCTGTTCCGTATCGGCGATTCCCCATCGAACATCATCACCCCGATGAGCCCCTACTTCGCCCTGGCACTAACCTTCCTGCAGCGCTACTACAAGAAGGCGGGAATCGGAACACTAATGTCGCTAGCACTTCCCTATTCCATCGCAATGCTCGTGGGCTGGTTCCTGTTCTTCGCGCTGTGGTGGATGGTCGGCCTACCTCTCGGCCCCGGCACGCCGATGGATTACCCCGCCGCACAATAGGGCGTTCCTGCCTGAATTAACCCCACAACACACATAGTCGACCCCACGGTAGCCCGTTTCACCCCGCCTTATTAGGGTGGGAAACGTACCCGTGCACATAGCTTGGCCAAGGCTCATACATGATGCCCTGGCCAACGACTTAAGAATTGAGGTCGATGTTGAGCAGCCAGGCCAACACCCCTTTACCCAATAGTTCCGATGTCGAAGCGGTGGTCACCAAGGCAATCCACCGCGCCGAGCAATGGCTCGAGATTGAGGAAACCTCGGCATCCACCAAACAGCTAGCGGACATGGTGCACGACCCCGATGGCGTGGAGTTCACCTTTGCCTTCGTCGACCGTGTAGCCCGACCAGAGGACAATGCTGTTTCGGCCAAGGAGTTCGCCAAGATCGCGAACCCCTTCAAGCGCACCGAGCCAGTGCCGGGCTTCATGAGCCTGGTCGATTCGATACTGGTCACTGCTGGCTCCATTGCCGCACCACTACTGCCGAATATCGTGATGCCCATTGCGCGTACCTACCTGCGCACCACTGTCGGTCACCTGGTGCTCGACGCGGAATCCAAAGCCCTGGACCGGATGCTGGATGATTACCGCGACAGGGGCTTCCAGCTCAATCTCAACCTGCTGGGTGAAGCCGTGCTGGGCGAGGCCGAGGCTCAGCGCCGTCTCGATAACACCATCGACCTGCTGAAGAATCCGCGGGTCGATTATGTCTCCGTCAAGGCGTCCTCTGTGGTCAGCCAGCTCAACCACTGGGATTTCGAGGGTTCCATCGAGCGCCTCAAGGATCGCCTACGCCCGCTTTATCGCCAGGCGATGAAGCGCAACCCGCACCCCTTTATCAACCTGGACATGGAGGAGTACAAGGACCTCCACCTGACCATCAAGCTATTCACCGAGCTGCTCGACGAAGAAGAGTTCCGCGACATGGAAGCGGGCATCGTGCTGCAGGCGTACCTGCCTGATACCTTCGATGCTCTCCGGGAACTGGCGGAGTTCGCCGCGCAGCGTCGCGCCAAGGGTGGAGCGAAGATCAAGGTGCGCCTGGTGAAGGGCGCGAACCTTTCCATGGAGCGCGTGGATTCTGAGATCCACGACTGGCCGCAGGCTCCTTTCCTCACCAAGGCGGAAGTCGACGCAAACTATGTGCGCCTGCTGGACTGGATCTTGCAGCCCGAACACGCAGAAAACCTGCGCGTTGGCGTGGCCTCGCACAACTTGTACCACCTGGCACTGGCTCACGAGCTCTCTGTTGCCCGAAACGTCGAGCACCAGCTGGATGTGGAAATGCTGCAGGGCATGTCCCCTGCACAGTCCGAGGCCGTGCGCGATGTTGTCGGCAATATGATCCTCTACACCCCGGTGGTAAAGAAGGAAGACTTCGACGTTGCCATCAGCTACCTGGTGCGCCGCCTGGAGGAAAATGGTGCGAAGCAGAACTTCCTCTATGCACTGTTTACCCCGGAGGATGACGAGACGGACGTCACCGGCATGACCCCGATGCAGGGCCAGGAGCTGCGCTTCCGCAACTCCGTCCGCGATCGCTGGGATACCTTCGCCGGTTCGCGTCGTACCCAAAACCGTTTGGAGGAAGAGGCCGAGAAGAAGGGCACCCAGTCCGCAGGCCTGCCGGGCAACTTCGTCAACGAACCCGATACCGACCCGACTCTTCCCGCAAACCGCGAGTGGGCTCTGCAGATCGTCGATCCTGCTAACGATCCAGGCCCTGCCCAGACTCCGCAGGTTACGGATCCTGCAGTTATTGACGCCGCCGTCGCGCGTTGCCGCGAGGCTTCCGAGCAGTGGTCTAAGAAGACCGGCGCGGAGCGTGCAGAGCTCCTGGACCGTGCAGCAGATGCACTGGCCAACAACCGTTCAAAGCTGATCTCCGCGGCGGTGTTCGAGGCCGGCAAGACCGTCGCAGAGACCGATCCCGAGGTCTCCGAGGCTATCGACTTTGCCCGCTACTACGCTGAGAGCGCCCGCCAGCTGGATCACGTCCGCGGCTCCGTGTTTACTCCCTACAAGTCGGTGGTTGTCACCCCACCGTGGAACTTCCCGATTGCGATCCCGCTGGGCGGCGTGTTTGCCGCACTGGCAGCTGGCGCTTGTGTGATCATCAAGCCCGCCCCGCAGGTCCTTCGTATCGCAGAGGTATTCATGGGTATCCTGCGCGAGGCTGGGATTAGCGAGGATCTGGTACAGCTGGTCAACGCAGACGAGGCCGAGGCCGGCAAGCGCTTGGTCAGCCACCCGGATGTAGAGTCCGTAATCCTCACTGGCGCGTCCGAGACCGCGAAGCTGTTCCGTAGCTGGAAACCGCGCATGGTCATTAACGCGGAGACATCCGGTAAGAATGCAATCATCGTCACACCTGCCGCGGACCCGGATCTGGCGGTCGCGGACATCTTCAAGTCCGCTTATGGCCACGCTGGTCAGAAGTGCTCCGCCGCCTCACTGATCATCACGGTCGGTTCGATCGGCAAGTCCAAGCGCTTTATCAACCAGCTGGTTGATGCGGTGCGTTCCATGAAGGTGGGTCCGGGATCCGACATCTCCACGTACATGAATGGAGTGATCGAAGCTCCGGGAGACAAGCTACTGCGCGGCCTGACCGAATTGGAAAAGGGCGAGAAGTGGCTGGTTAAGCCCCGCAAGCTAAACGACGAAGGCACCCTGTGGTCCCCGGGTCTGCGCGATAATGTGAAGCCCGGCAGCTGGTTCCACACCCACGAGTGCTTCGGCCCGGTGGCGGGCATCATGCACGCCGAGACCCTGGACGAGGCCATCGAGTGGCAGAACTCCACTGGCTTCGGCCTCACCGGCGGCATTCACACCATCGACGTGGAGGAAACTGCCTACTGGCGCGAGCGCGTGGAGGTCGGCAACGCATACGTGGAGCGCGGCATCACGGGCGCCATTGTGCAGCGTCAGTCCTTCGGCGGCTGGAAGAACTCCTCCCTGGGCAGTGGCGCGAAGGCCGGCGGACCGAATTACGTTGCCCAGCAGGGCGTGTGGACCGAAGGGGATATCAGCGAGCTGGCTGCCGGCACCCTTCCGACGCACATCACACAGCTGCTCCGCGAGATCCGTGGACTGGGCTCCCCTGCCCTGTCAAAGGACGATCACGTGTGGCTGCGCCGCGCCGCGGAGTCGGACGCCTACGCAATGTCCACCGAGTTCGGCGTCGAGCACGATAAAACGGCACTGGTGGTGGAATCCAATGTGTTCCGCTATAAGCCGCTGCTCGAACCGCTGCGCGTGCGCGTGTCCGAGGGTGCGAATCCTCGCGATCTGCTGCGCCTGAAGCTGGCTTCCGCCGCCACGGGTACAGAGTTGGATATTTCCGCCAACCCGGAGATTGCCCGCGAGTGGGGTGAGCTGGGCGAGCAGATGCGTACCTCTTCTGACCGGGACTTCGCCGAGGAGATCGCCATCGCTCAGTCTGTGCGCGTCCGCGCCCTGGGCAATAGCCCGGAGGAGTTCTACGAGGCCGCTGCGAAGTCCGGCTCCGTGATCCTGGATCAGGATGTGTTGCCCGATGGTCGCCGCGAGCTGCTACCGCTGCTCCTCGAGCAGGCAATCTCCACTACGGAGCACCGCTTCGGCTACATCCACGGCCTCACCCCTTAAAAGGCTGAGGCTTAGGCCTCCTGCTGCTGCGCCATGCGCCAGCGGATGCCTGCCTCAAGGAAGCCGTCGAGGTCACCGTCTAGCACCTTGCTCGGATCGTTAACCTCGACGTTCGTCCGCAGATCCTTAACCATCTGGTACGGGTGCAGCACATAGTTGCGCATCTGGTTACCCCAGGAGTTCGAGCCGTCGCCCTTGAGCGCATCCATTTCGGCTTGTTCTTCTTGACGCTTCCGCTCCAGCAGCTTCGCCTGTAGCACTCGCATGGCGGAGGCCTTGTTCTGGATCTGCGATTTCTCGTTTTGGCATGTCACCACGATGCCGGTGGGCACGTGGGTCAGGCGTACTGCCGAGTCGGTGGTGTTCACCGATTGCCCACCCGGGCCAGAGGACCGATAGACGTCCACGCGCACGTCGTTTTCATCAATGTCGATGTGGTCGGTCTGCTCCACGACGGGCAACACCTCTACCTCGGCAAAGGACGTTTGACGACGGCCTTGGTTGTCGAATGGGGAAATGCGCACCAGGCGGTGGGTGCCCTGTTCCACGGAAAGGGTGCCGTACATATATTCGCCATGGATGACAATGGTGGCGGATTTAATGCCGGCCTCCTCGGCATAGGAAATGTCGTAGACCTCGACCTTGTGCCCTGCCTTTTCCGCCCAGCGGGTGTACATGCGCAAAAGCATGTCTGCCCAGTCGGCAGCATCCACGCCACCGGCGGCACTGCGAATATTTACCACGGCTTCGCGCTCGTCATACTCCCCAGACAGCATGGTCGTCACCTCAAGAGATTCAATCTCCTGACGCAGTTCTGTCCGCTCTGCATCGGCTAGCTGCACGGCTTCCTTGGCTGCCTCCGGGTCATCCCCGGCCTCTTCGTCGGCCATGTCGTAGAGCACGGGCAGATCGTCCAGACGCTGGCGTAGCCCCGTCACCTTCTTCAGCTTCGCCTGCACACGAGAAAGCTCGGAGGTTACCTGCTGTGCGTAGTCCGGATCATCCCACAGCGAGGGGTCGGCGGACTTACCCTCCAGTTCGCGGGCGCGGTCGCCCAGCTCGTCGAGATCCAGCACCTTCTCGATGGTGGTCAGGGTGCCGTCCAGGTCGCTTAAGTCTGCAGAAACTTCCGGTTGCATAATGCGCAAGTCTACCCCGCGGCATGCACAATGGAATGCATGGCTACTAACGGTTCTGATTCTTCATCCCCTATCCCCGAGGACATGCTGAACGCGATCATTAAGACGTTCATCGTGGCGCATGTCGACGATTCCGATCATCATCTGGCTCAGGCGCTGGTCTACAACGCAGGTCGACTTGCGTGGCGCATGCGTCAGACGGGAGTGGATACAGAGCACAAGACATCTGTCAGCGATGTCGTCACCGCGGCCGATCGGGCTGCGGAGAAGTTCATTGCCGACGCCCTGCGTGCGATCCGCCCTGAGGATGGGCTCTTGGGCGAAGAGGGCACGCGAGTGGAGTCGAAGTCGGGTCGCACGTGGGTTATCGACCCGGTCGATGGAACGTACAACTTCACTACTGGCTCCGATTACTGGTGTTCCGCCCTAGCTTTGGTCGAGGGTGACCCGGATGAACCGGATGCCCTGTTGTTCGGTGCAGTTCACCGTCCGGCGATGGGCTATACGTGGTTCGGCGGTCCTGATATTCCTACGACTCGTGACGCCACTAGCATCAGTCTGTCGAATACCTCCGCGGAGCTGACTTGCCTCGGTGGCTACCTACACCCCACCGATATTGCGGACAGTACCCGACTACGCAGTTGGTCCGCTGTGGCCACGCAGTTTGCCACGGTGCGGATGCTGGGGTCTGCGTCCATTGACTTGGCCTGCGTCGCCGGAGGCGAGCTCGGCTGCTGGATGCAGCACAGCGTGGCCAGCTGGGATTGGTTGCCGGGGCGTGCTTTGGTGGAGGGCGCTGGGGGCGTCACAAAGAAGGAAGAGAAAGACGGCACAACCTGGTTTATTGCCGGGGCGCCGGACGCGGTGGAGCAGGCTGCCACAGCTCTGCGTGAGGCGTAGCCCCTACCCCTTATTCACACCAGTCACATCTTCCCCATAGCCTTACGCGCGCCACAGGGTTATCATGTGTTGCATGACGGACGCGGTTTCCACATATGCAGATGACCTAACCCTGGCGCTTTCGCTTGCCGACGCAGCCGATGCGATCACCATGGCGCGCTTCGAGGCCAACGATCTCAGCGTTGAGTCTAAGCCGGATCTCACCCCTGTCAGCGATGCCGACACCGCCGTGGAGAAGGAGCTGCGCTCTATCATCGCCGCCCACCACCCCGATGACGCCCTGCTGGGTGAAGAGTTCGGCGGCGACGTCACCTTCGCTGGTCGGCAATGGGTCATCGACCCCATCGACGGCACCAAGAACTTCGTCCGCGGGGTACCCGTATGGGCCACGCTGATCAGTCTGCTCGTGGATGGCAAGCCCGTCGTGGGCGTGGTCTCCGCTCCTGCATTGGGTCGGCGTTGGTGGGCAGCCGAAGGCGCTGGGGCGTGGAGACTTTTCAATACTCCAGCCAGCGCAAGCATCGAGGCTGGTACTACTGAGGGCGGAATCCCCTCGGCAGGCGCGCGACAACTTGAAGTATCGAAAGTCGGCCAGGTCGAGGATTCCTCGATCGCCATTTCTTCACTGTCCGGGTGGGCACAATGTGGCAAGCGCGAACAGCTGATCAGCCTCACGGATTCCGCGTGGCGCCTCCGTGGCTACGGTGACTTCTGGTCCTACATGCTGGTCGCCGAAGGAGCGGTGGATATCGCGGCGGAGCCGGAGGTGAGCCTCTGGGATCTGGCCGCACTAGTGCCGATCATTACGGAAGCCGGCGGGCGATTCACTGCCCTCAACGGCGAGGACGGTCCGCACGGCGGATCCGCCGTCGCGACGAACGGCCTGCTGCACGAGGCCACTCTTCAAGCGCTGTCCTAGACCTCTCTAGATCTCTACACGTCGAGTGCCAGGTACACGGTCTCCAGGTACTCCTCGATACCCTCAAACCCACCTTCGCGCCCCAGACCGGACTGCTTCACGCCACCGAAGGGCGCAGAAGCATCCGACAGGGCACCCCGGTTCACGCCCACCATGCCGGCTTCCATTCGCTCGGCAAAGCGCAGCGTCTTTTTCATATCCTCACCCATGACATAACCCGCCAGTCCAAAGACCGTATCGTTGGCGATCTTTAGCGCCTCATCATCACTGGAGACCCGCTGCACAGCAGCAACGGGGCCAAAGATTTCCTGGTTAGCAATCTCAAACTTGGGCGTCACACCCGTAAGCACCGTGGCGGGGTACCAGAAACCATTCGGATCCAGATCAGGGTGCGTCTCCCCCAGCTTCTCCAATGCCTCATTGCCGCCGAGAGCCACATGCGCACCCTCCTCAACGGCCTTCGCAACCATATCGCGCACGCCATCTCGCTGCTCCTCACTCACGAGCGGCCCCATCGTGGTCTTCGGATCAGTACCCGGCCCCATGACGAACTCGCTCATCTTCTGGACCAACCCAGATTCAAATTCGTCGGCCAAAGACTCGTGGACGATGAAACGGTTAGCAGCCACGCACACCTGCCCTGCCCCACGCATCTTGGCCGCAATAGCCTGCTCCACAGCTTTGTTCACATTTGCATGTTCCAAAACGACGAAAGGTGCGTTACCACCAAGCTCCAGAGATGTACGGATCGTCTTCTTCGCTGCGGTAGCCGCCAGCGTTTGCCCCACCTCAGTGGAGCCGGTGAACGTCAGCTTGCGCAGGCGATCATCGTCCAGCAACGCGGAAACGCGACGAGCCGAAGACGTCGGCAGGACCTGGAACACCCCATCTGGAATACCCGCAATTCGTCCCAGCTCCGCGAAATACAGCATGGTCAATGGCGTGAGCTGAGCAGGCTTGGCAATCACGGTGCATCCCGCAGCCAACGCAGGAGCAAGCTTGCGGGTAACCATCGCCAGTGGGAAGTTCCACGGAGTAATAGCCAATACCGGCCCCACCGGACGGTGGGTAGTCACGATGCGTCCATTGCCTGCGGGCGCAACCCGATACTCGCCGCTAATAGCCGCGGTCCGCTCACTGAACCACCGCAGATACTCCGCAGCGTAAGTCACCTCGCCCTTCGAATCCGGTAGCGCACGTCCCAGCTCCAGAGACTGCAAAGCCGCCAATTGTTCAGCGTGCTCGTTTACCAGGTCGAACAGCCGTCGCAAGATCTCGGAACGCTCCCGAGGTGCAGTTTCGCCCCACTCTGCTTGCACCTCCACAGCCTTTTCCATGGCCTCTCGCGCATCATCCTCTGTTGCCGCCGCGACTTCCGCGAAAGGCTTTCCCGTGGCTGCGTCAAGAACAGAAAAAGTTTCCTCTTCGGATCCAGCGCGCCAGGCTCCACCCAAGAACAACCCCGTGGGCACCTCGAAGGTTTGTCCGGCTGCGCTCAAAGTAGTGCTGAAATCAGATGGAATGGTGAAAGAAGTCATGCCTCCACATATACGCGCCTTCAGCGCCCACTACATTTACGCGCCTTCAGCGCCCACTACATTTACGCGCCTTCGGCTCCAGCCACATTTACGCGCCTTCAGCGCCCACTACGCAGACCACCACGCACCCGCGGCATTTCCACTACCGTGGAAAGTGACATTTGCAGTGATGAAAGGAGCCCGGCAGTGCCCATGCCACAACAACGCGAATCCGCACATAAGACTCGGGAGTGGAAGAAGCTCACCGAATACGCCGACGCAACACGCGGCACCCAACTGCGGGAGCTTTTCACCGAGCAGCCGGGGCGCTCCAGTGACATGACTTATAACGTTGGCCCGCTGCATGTGGATCTGTCGAAGAACCTCATCGATGAGCGTGGTCTGCGACTACTGCTAGACCTGGCTCGCGCGCGTGGCCTGGAAGATCACCGCAGCGCCATGTTCGATGGCGAACACATCAATAGCACCGAGGACCGCGCTGTACTGCACACCGCGCTGCGCATTCCCGTGGATCGGGAGTTCAGTATCCCGGTTGATTCCGAAACAGGCGAGACACAAGACGTGGCCGCCGATGTACACGCCGTGCTGGGCCGCATGCGCGATTTCGCAAAGGCACTGCGCTCTGGCTCGTGGCAGGGTGTCACCGGCCACACCATCAAGCATGTGGTCAACATCGGCATCGGCGGCTCCGATTTGGGCCCGGCAATGGCTGCACAGGCGTTGCGCCCGTACATGACGGCGGGAATTACGCCACACTTCATCTCCAATATTGACCCTGCGGACGTGGCCGGCACCCTCGACGGACTCGATGCAGAATCCACGCTGTTCGTCATTGCCTCCAAGACCTTCACCACGTCCGAGACACTGGCCAACGCCCACGCCGCGCGCCGTTGGCTGCTGCAAAACCTCTCCGATGTTGGGGTTGAGGTCGAGGGAGATGACGCCATCCGCGACATCACTGCCAAGCACTTCGTGGCCGTATCCACCGCTGCAGAGAAGGTCCAGGACTTCGGCATCGACACGAAGAACATGTTTGAGTTCTGGGATTGGGTAGGCGGCCGCTACTCCGTGGACTCCGCGATTGGCCTGTCGCTGATGGCGGCCATTGGCCCACAGGACTTCATGCGATTCTTAGAGGGTTTCCACGAGGTAGATGACCACTTCCGCACCGAGCCGTTGGAGATGAACATTCCGGTACTGATGGGCATGCTCGGTGTGTGGTACACGGACTTCCTGGGAGCACAATCGCATGCCGTGCTGCCGTACTCCGAAGACATGGCGCGCTTCCCCGCGTACCTTCAGCAGCTGACGATGGAGTCCAACGGCAAGTCCGTGCAGCTGGATGGCACTCCGGTGGAGATCCCCTCAGGCGAGATCTATTGGGGTGAGCCCGGCACCAACGGCCAGCACGCTTTCTTCCAGCTGCTGCATCAGGGCACACACCTGGTTCCGGCGGACTTCATCGGCTTTATCAACCCGCACGACGATGCAGTGGCCGCCGACGGAACCACCAGCATGCATGACATGTTGATGTCCAATTTCTTCGCCCAGACTCGTGTACTGGCCTTCGGCAAGAACGCAGAAGAGCTGGAGGAAGAAGGTGTGGCTCCTGAGCTCATCCCGCACAAGGTGATGCCCGGCAACCGCCCGACCACCACCATTCTGGCTAACAAGCTGACCCCGAAGGCACTGGGTGCACTGATTGCACTGTACGAGCACATCGTTTTCGTCCAGGGCGTGATCTGGGGCATCAACAGCTTCGATCAGTGGGGTGTAGAGCTCGGCAAGAAGCAGGCAAACGCACTGCTTCCTGCGGTTACTGGCGCGGAGCGCAGTGACGCCGGCGACTCCTCCACCGACGATTTGATCGCTTACTACCGCCAGCACCGGGTCTAGCGCTAACAAGTGGGATGAGTGATTGGAGACACAGAATTGCTAACACGGAGGCCTGGGGCGTCGATATCTAATACGAACCCCGCTTCCGAGTGGCTTGGAGCGTTGCTTGAAATGCTCTAGGCATTTCTTTCCCCACAAAAAGCGGGGGTTCGCCACTGTCCGAGATTCGCAGTCCTCGCCTTCCCAACAAGGCGGTGCACCGAAATCTGCTAACCCCATCGCGGGATCCCTTAATGGAGTGCCGATGCTCCTGGCTGTCCCCCTTATGATTCCGTGGTTGGCGCTTTATGCAATTTGGGTTGCCCTGCACCCTGGCCAAGGATAAGCACTGTCCTTTCGCCAAGCAGGGCGAGAAGGTCGCGCCCAAAAGTTTAAGCGCAAGAAGATTTAAGCGCGACAAAGGCTCCCCGCCGAAGCGGGGAGCCTTTAAAGTTGCTGCACTACCAGGGGATCAAACGTCCTTAGAACAGACCCTTGGTGGGCTTGTGCATCACGTCAGTGGTGGTGACTTCGCGGGAGTCAACGTTCTGGTCATTAGAGGTGGACTTGTCCTCCTCCAGACGACCGGTCTGCGTGACGGTGATGTAGTTCACCAGGCGGCCCAGCTTGGTCTTGCCGTCGCCGAAGTTCAGGTTAGCCAGCAGCTTGGACTCACCCGGGTTGACCGGGTTGGACAGGGTGACCTCGAAGCTGCGGACAGACTTGGCCTTGTCGAAGCCCAGGTCGCGAGTGTATGCACCGTTGAACCAGCCCGGAGTGATCAGGCGGTCAACACCCTTTGGTCCCTTTTCGGTGTGAACGTCGATGCGGAAGGTGGTAGCCGGGAAGTCCTGGTAGTAGATCTCGGAGCCAACGTTCTTAGCGGAGATGGAAACCAGGCCAGCGAAACCTGCGGACTTGCCAGCAGCAACGTGGATCTCAGGCTGCAGGTCGTACTTCTCGGCCGGAGCCTCAGCTTCCGGCTTCTCGGCAGGCTTCTCAGCCTCTGCCTCTGGCTTCTCAGCCTCTGCCTCTGGCTTCTCAGCCTCTGCTTCTGGCTTCTCAGCGTCAGCGGCCGGAGCCTCTTCTGCTGGAGCTTCAGCGGGCTTCTCAGCCTCATCGGCAGTGACATCGGTTGCTACTACGTCGTTGTTGAAGCCAGGGTCAACGGCGTCTTCTGCGAAAGCGTTGCCAGCGCCTGCGAAGGCGGTGGTCACACCAATAGCGGCAGCGAGGGTCAGGGAAGCTGCATTCTTCTTCATGTGAGGGGGTTCCTTACTTTGTAGAGGTGCGGGTCGAAGCGTTGCGAGAGTTGATGCGAGATGAAGGTATTCAAGCGCTCCGACGCCACGGGAGTTTTAGCGAAGGGGGTTTTAAGCCTCTGCGGCTGCGTCGTCAGCAGGCTTGTCAGCAGCCTCGGAGTCGGCCGGCTTGTTTGCGGCAGCGTCATCGGCTGGCTTGTTGGCGTCGTCAGCTGGCTTCTCGGCCGGCTTGTTAGCCTCTTCAGCTGGCTTGTTGGCGTCGTCAGCTGGCTTCTCGGAAGGCTTCTCCGCATCCTCCGGCTTAGCCGGAACTGCGGAATCAGCCGGGTTGCCGTACAGCTTCATGTTGACCTGGTTCTTCACCGGGGTCAGAGCGGACCACGGGGTCGGGGTGGACCAGGTGCCGTTCGCCTTGCAGAACTGCTGGGTACCGGTCATGTTGATGGTGCGGAAGCCGTAGGTAGCCTCGCCGGTGTGGCCGGCCGGAACGTCGTACGGGCCGATCTTCTGGCCAACATTCCAGCTCAGGGAGTAGGAAGCCTCAGCGCCGATGCTCTTAGCCAGCTCGTAGGCAATTCCGACGCTGCCCTTGCCGCTCTTGGCAGATGCCTCGCCGCCCAGGTTTGCGCTGACCGTCTCGGTGCGGTCGCCCTTGATGCTGATGGTGATGGTCTGGGTCTTGGACAGTTCCTGGGTCAGCGGGATGGTGTTCTTGGACTGGTTGGTAGCAGAGATGGTGCCAGCCGGGGTGAACTTGTCGTCAACCTTGTAGACGACGGTGCGGTAATCCTCACCGGAGTTGCAGACCGGGTGCGGGTTCAGGATGTTGGCCTTGATGTGGTCGCTGCCGTGGGTGGTGTTGACGATCGGCAGGGTGGGGTTCAGCTTCGGGGTTTCCGGGTAGTGCTCTTCCTTGGTGATGGCAGATGCCGGGGATGCGACTGCAGCTGCAACGATGACAGCAGCAGCGGCAGCACTTGCGCCGTTCTTCCACAGGTTCTTCATGTTTTGTGCTCCTCTTGCACGCCCACTGGTCGAAAAATGCGGTCCGACTACAGCCGGTCCGCGTTAGCGAGTGCATTGGTGATGCTGCGATAGTGCACGTCGCTCTACTTCAAAGGGTCTTGCGAGTCTTCGCCCAGGTGGCTTTGTTCGAATCAGGTTAAGGGGTGCCCTCGCCTGGGTGATGCTCGGTATTCGTGAGGACCGCACACCGCTCAGGCTCTGAGTGACGAGATCCAACTTTAGACCCTCGAAGCTTCTCATTGTTCGACAATTTTGCACCGCAGTGCACCACATTCAATCCCAATGTCATCTTGCGTTAACCTCTAGTTAACCGTAGAAAACTTAGCCAACCCTTAAAACGCCTCTCAGGCGCGCCCGAAACGACATTCACTGTTGATGTACCCAATTCGAACTCGATTTCAATTAGCCTCAGGCCGCGACCATATAAAACTCGATCAAACTGTAGCCCCACCCTGTTCCCGCCGAACATTTCTCAAAATATAAGAACCCTCACCCCTTTTTCGAGCAAAACATTTCAACCATCAACCTGCGATTCACCCCATAACCCCCACTTTAGTGAACTTTAGGTAAACTCTTCTCACCAGGCATTTCTTTAATGGACGCGCTACATTTTACCCCAATATGGGGTTATTGCATCTCGCTTCACTACCCCTGCTGGAGCTTCAATCCTCAGTGCCCTTGACAGTTTGGGCACCACCAAATGATGCGCTCCAGCTCGCCTGCATCCAGTTCCGGATCTCCTTCAGCCCAGGGCCCGCCCAACGTCCCCTGCAAAATTGCCGCCCCACACCTCCGGCACGCTTTCCCTGCACGCCCAAACACCCACGTGCTGTACCCTGGCCGGCGATCTCCAGTAAAAACCCGGTGCGGTTCAAGACGGTTGTCCCACATCAATCGTCGCGCCATATCTATAGCCTTGGCGACGCCTTCTTCTCCCACTCTCCCGACTTCCACTTCCGGGTGCATTCCCACGAGGAACATCACCTCAGCGCGATACTCGTTGCCAATTCCTGCAACATTCTTCTGATCCAGCAAAGCAGCCCCCAGGGAGCGCGTGGGCCGTGCCATAATCCGCTCGATTGCCTCATGCCTTCCCACCGTCTCCCACTCATCCGCCAGAATGTCCGGCCCCAAATGCTCCACCACCTGCGGGAAGTCGGCAAAGGGAAAGACCCGCACAAATCCCAGATCGTGCCCTACGATCTCAATCTCTGCCCCTCCCGGATGCTGCGGGCTGAAGCGCAATACAATGCGGGCACTGTAGCCAGGCCGACGCCAGCGTTCACCCGCCCGGTGAATCGCCCATACCCCCTCCATCTTCAGGTGGGTGTGGATCACCCGCTCCCCAATGTGCATGAATAGATGTTTGCCATAGGGCCAGACCCGGTGCACTTCATCCCCATCAAAAGTCTCGGTCGCAAACCGCGGTACACGAATATCCGTGTACCGCACCGTCCGCCCGGTCATCCATTGGAGTCGGTTGGAAAGTTGTAGAACGGAATCACCCTCAGGCACGGATACTCAATCCTTTCGGAGTAAGTCGCGCCCCAGCGGCTACCCAATCCGTCGTATTAATGTCCATCACCGAGGAACCATTGACCTTCTCCACGGTCACAGGACTCAATCGTCCAGCACGGACGGCTTCCCGTAGGACTCGAACCACCAGATCTATTTGCGCTGCGGGAATTGCCGGCGACTCCGATGTGGCGTCATTAAAATCGGGCCGAGCAAAAAACACCACGTTTTTACCTCCGCGAGAGACGTACGCCTCGGCGCGACCTGCCGCAACGATAATCATGGCGCCAGCGGAACGCGTGGGAGCCATCGACTCAGCGCTCGAACTACCTGCCTGCACAGTGCTTAAACGTGGCCACGGCAGCGTGGAACCGTAGGGGTTCGCTGGATCCAGAACTGACAGAAGTTGCGGAGCGGAGGCTTCCGAATTGTTCATTACCTCTCCACCACGCCCATCCTGCGCGCGCCGCAATTGGGAGATCACATCGCGCGGGGCAAACTGCGCACCGCCCAGGCCTTCGACGATATAGCCGCGAAGGACTTCACCGGAATCCTCCCAAGCGCTCAAAGTTCGATAAGCCTCGGCAAAACCACCGGCGGCCTTTTCAGCAACGACGGCTCCGCGTGTCACCACCGCATAGCGGTCGATCCAAGCCTCGGACTGCGCGAGAGCCTTTTCAGCAGCGTCCGGCTTTTCTATGCCTCCGGCACCCGCAGTACCTGTAGCACTCACTGGACTAACGCCCGGTACCGCCGACCAACGCCCTGGCACGGACGAGTGCGCATTCAATGCCTGTCGGGCTGCTCGCGCAAAACCACTGCGCCCCATCCGTACCCGTCGCACCGAGCCACGCCCCTGGTTTCTCCGCGGTGCGCGATGAGCTTGTTTACCGGTGGTTCCGGCTTCCACCAGCCGTGCTCTCAGAGCCGCGAAACTATCGGGAGTAACCAGCCCAGCATCGAAGAGTTCCCACAGCGCCGCGTCCACTTCCGCATGTCCCGCTCCCGTCGCCGACTGCAGCTCAGCTGCCAGAAACGCACCGCCTCGTTGCAGGTGCTCGAGGATCTGCGTGGCCACCATGCCGAGGGTTGTCCCTTCCTTCTTTTCGACGCCGCGTTCCAGCCCTGCATCACCTCCTAGCAGGTACTCGGCCATGCCAGTGGGCATAAAGCTCACCCAGGCATCCTTGGCTCCGGCCTGTCCGGCACCAGTGGTGAGAACCTCCCCGGTGCTGAGCAGCTCATCTAAATCCCCCGGCTGATAGTCCGGAATGCGAGCTGGAAGCACTAGTGTTTCCCATGCACTGGCGGGAATTGGCACCCCGGCAAGTTGTTCGAGCACGCTGAGGAGCTCCTCGCGCTGCATGTGCCCCAACCCATGCCAGTCAGCCAGGAACTGGGCATAGGTCTGCTGAGTTACGGGTTCCAACGCTCCGCGGGCAGCGGCCAAAGTCGCTGAACGCAGACGGCGCAGCATCCCCGTGTCCACGTATTGCATCTCGGACTGGGCATCTGCCTTTGCGCCACTTGGCGAGACGGAACCGGTGGCGTCCTCGAGAAACACAAAGCGCCCCGAGCTCAAGCGACGCTGCTGTGCTCCCCTAGTATTTTGCGTCCATTTCGTAAGCAGTGCATCGGCCGTTGCGCGTCCCAGGCCAAACTCCGCTGCAGCCTCTGAGGCAGTAGTAGGTCCGCGGTTCTTCATCCACCGCAGCAATAATTGGTCAATGGCATTATCCACCTGATCAACCTGCTCAGTGACGATGGCAACTCCCGGTGGAACTGGCACTCCCAGCCCATCGCGCAGCAGCGCCATGTCCTCGACAGCAGCTAATTTGGCCTGCCCGCCGAAGTTGACCTCCATCAGGCGAGTCGGAATCAATTCGAGCAGTTGATTGAGGCTATCCTCCACTGTCCCCGCCCACGGCTCAAGGCGCTCACACACGCCATCGGTGCTCAGCGGGCCGAGCGCACGCAGCATATCCACAGCCTGTTCCACGCTGCCAGCCTTGCGCCCCTCCGCCAGCCACTGAGCGGCGTTCACCACGCGCCGTACCGCAGCCGGGTCTAGGGCCATGCCCTCCTCACGGGTGCCCAGTACTTTGGCAAGCAACGCGGGATCCACGGCCAGGGCTGCGGCCCGTTCTGCAGAATCTCCCTCATAAATAAAGGCGCTGGTATAGGTGAACAACAGCGACTCCGCAAAGGCACTTGGCCCCTCGGTTGTGACCTCCGCCAAACGCACACCACGCTGCCCTAGCCCCGCCACCAAGGTCTTCAAATAATCCAGGTTGTACACGTCGTGTACACACTCCCGCATGGTCTCCACCATCACGGGGAACTCCGGATGCTCGCGGGCAACATCCAACAATTGGGCGGCACGCTGGCGCTGCTGCCACAACGGTTGGCGCTTGCCCGGGTTTCGGCGCGGCAGCAGCAAAGCCCTAGCTGCGCACTCGCGAAAACGCGCGGCAAACAGGGCGGAGGATCCCACTTCTTCCATCACATCCGATAGCGTGGCCTCTGCCCGCTCGGAACCGTCAAAGCCGTGTTCGCCGAGCAAAAGCTCCATTCCCGGAGGTTCCTCGGAATACGGCAGGCGCAGCACCATGCCGTCATCTCCTGCCACTGCCATTGCGTCGATACCTGTGCGGCGGTTCAGCTCTGCACCCAACGCCAGCGCCCAAGGTGCATTCACTCCCCGACCAAACGGCGTGTGCACCACCACGCGCCAATCACCAATGTCATCGCGGAAGCGCTCGATCAGCACGGTGCGTTCATCCGGGATGATTCCAGCAGTTTCCTTCTGTTCCTGGTAGTAGGCATCGAGGTTGGCGCGAGTGTGGGCGTCCACAAAATCGGCAGAACGTATATCCCCTAAAGTGTCAGAACCCCAGGTACGGCGGTTCTCACCGATGGCCATGCCCAGCTCCACCGGGCGGCCTGCGGCATCACCCACCCAAAATGGCAGTCGACCAGTGTGCCCGGCGGCGGGGGCAACGATCACCTGGTCGCGGTTAATTTCCAAAATCCGCCAACTGCTGGCCCCCAGGGTGAACACATCGCCCACACGAGATTCGTAGACCATTTCCTCGTCCAGCTCGCCCACCCGGCGCGCGCCGTCGTTCTCCCCGGCAGCCAGGAAAACCCCGAACATGCCGCGATCCGGGATGGTGCCGCCGCTGGTTACCGCAAGGCGCTGTGAGCCGGGACGGGCTTCCAGGGTGCCAGCCACAGGGTCGTACACCACGCGGGCTTTTAGGTCAGCGAAGTCAGTAGAGGGATAACGCCCGCTGAGCATCTCGACAACCCCATCGAAGGCCTCCCGCGGCAGCGTGGAATAGGGATGAGCGCGGCGTACCACCCGCCACCACTCCTCCACGTCGAGCGCACCTTTTCCGGCACTCGCCTGCACACTTGCAGCCACGGTCTGCTGCGCCAGCACATCTAGCGCATTATGCACCACGTGCAGTGGCTCCAATTCTCCCTTGAGTAGCCGGTCGACGACCACCACCGCAGCCTCAGCGTCCTGCTTGTGCAATGGGTAGATCGTCGCGTGGCTGGTCGCTCCCACGTTGTGCCCGGCGCGACCACAGCGCTGCACTGCCGCAGCCACCGACGGTGGCGCCCCAACCTGCACCACGTGGTCCACCAATCCCATATCGATGCCGAGTTCCAAGGAACTCGTCGCCACCACGCAGCGCAGTTCACCGGACTTCAACGCTGCCTCAATGTCCGCGCGTTCCTCCTTCGACACGGAACCGTGGTGTGCCCGTGCCACGCCTTCACCGCTGATCCCTCGCACTGCGCCGGACTGTGCCATCAACTGTGCTGGGTCGCGCCGTGTTAAAGCCGCCAGTGCATCGGGATCATGTTCTTTCGCCCACTCCTCGTTGAGAGCCCCGGTGAGCCGCTCTGCTGCGCGCCGGGAGTTCACAAACACGAGGGTGGAGCGGTTTTCCATCACCTGCTGGTAGATCGCCTTTTGCACATGCGGCCATACGCTCTTTTGCTGCGGTAGCGCGGATTCTTTGTCCACGCCACTGGCCACCCGTGCGCCCGAGCCATTCTGTGTGCTGCCACCCACGCCCTCGCCAATGAGGCTGGGGCCAAGCAGTGCCTCATCTATGGGGTCTATGGGTTCCTCTTCTGGCTCTTCTGTTGACGCCCCCTCGTCCGCCACCTCATACTTCGCCAACGCGATGTCCTCCGCTGCCGGAGGATCTTGAAAATCCTCCACCACGCTGGTTACCTGCACATCCCACGATTTCGGCTGCTCTGGGTTCACCACCGTTACCGGTCGATCACCGCCGAGGAAACTAGCAGCCTTATCCACGGGATTCACCGTCGCCGATAGTCCGATGCGCTGAACTGCCTGACCCGTCAGCATCTCTAAACGTTCCAATGACAGAGCCAGATGTGTGCCGCGCTTCGTTCCCGCCACGGCATGCACCTCGTCGACGATGACGGTGTCCACATTCGCCAGCGTGGCCGCGGCCTTGCTTGTCAGCATGAGGTACAGAGATTCGGGGGTGGTCACCAAAATCTCCGGTGGATTGCGCAGCAGCTTAGAGCGTTCCGACTGCGGGGTATCTCCGCTGCGCACTCCCACCCGTACGGGCGCTACGGTTTCCCCCATCGCGTCTGCCACGCGCGCAATGCCGGCCAGCGGGGCAGCCAGGTTTCGGCTGACGTCTACGCCCAGTGCTTTCAGCGGGGAAATGTACAGCACCTTGGTGGGACTGGACTTTTCAGGCGTGGGGGCGTCATTAAAAAAAGATCCCCCAGAAAGCTTTGACAGTGACCAGAGAAAAGCCGCTAGAGTTTTACCGGAACCGGTCGGCGCTACAACCAGCGCATTCTGACCTGCGGAGATAGCCTTCCAGGCTTGGGTTTGCACGACCGTCGGCTCGGCGAATACATCCCGGAACCACGCTGCAACGGGGGCATAAAAGGAATCCAGCGGGTCAACAGCCATGTGACCATTTAAACAGACCGCTAAAGTAAGAACTATGACGGCTGAACTCAATGATGCGACGCTGGCCCAGAGACTCGCGCAGGGCACCGGGGAAATCCTCAAAGGCGTAAGAAACGTAGGTCTGCTCCGCGGCACCGAACTCGGGAAAGCGGGCGACGCACTAGCACAGGACTGGATTGCCCGGTCCCTCATCCAGCACCGTCCGAATGATGCGATGTTGTCGGAAGAGGCCGAAGATGACCTCGCGCGCCTGGACAACTCCCGGGTGTGGATTATCGATCCGCTTGATGGCACCCGCGAGTACGCAGGCGGCCGCCAGGACTGGGCCGTGCACATCGCCTTGGCAGAAAACGGCGAGATCGTCGAATCCGCCGTGGGCATGCCGGATCTGGGGCGCGTGTTCAGCAGCGCCGAGGTCCGTGCCGTTCAGGGACAGCGCACTAACCGTCTAGTCATCAGCCAAAACACCACTCCCGCCATTGCAGAGTTCATCGCCGAAGACTTGGGCATGGAGCTGGTCACCATGGGTTCCTGCGGCGCTAAAGCCGTCTCCGTGATCCTGGGAGATAACGACGCTTATGTGCACGCCGGCGGCCAATACGAGTGGGATAACGCCGCTCCTGTGGGCATTGCACAGGCCGCTGGTCTGCACACCTCCCGCTTGGATGGCACCCCGCTGCGTTATAACTGCGAGTCTCCTTACCTGCCGGATCTGGTCATCTCCCGCCCCGACCGAGCCGACGAAATTCTGGCCTCCGCCGCGAAGTTCCACGAGAAGCACGGAGCTTATTCTCTCTAGATGTTTAGCCCCCTTAGCCCTTAAGCTAGGGCGGTATGCTTCCTTTTTCCTTCTTGACGCCCCGCCCGGCCTCCCGCAAAAAACTCCAGCTGGATGCCGATGTGCCAGCCACCTTGCAGGGGCGCTTCGTGCTGGGTGCTCCGGCCAATAACCCGCAGAAGGAGCTTTCGGAAGAGCACCCCTATCCCCTGGTTTTTATCCACGGCACGACGGATAATTCCTTCCGGTGGCAGAAGGCCACGACGTACTTTGCAGCCCGTGGCTACTCTGTGTGGGCCTTTAACTACGGCAAGCCGGAAGTCGGCCGTCCCGCTATACCTGGGGTGTTTGCTGTGAACGATATCGACGAATCCGCCGTAGAGATCGCGGAAACAATCGATTACATCCTGGACGTGACAGGCGCCAGCAAGGTGGATCTAGTGGGACATTCCCAGGGCGGGCTGCACATTAAGAAGTACATTGCAGAACATGGCGGACACGAGAAGGTGCATCGTGCGGTGGGCATTGCCGCGACCTATCACGGCACCACGATGACGGGTATGTCCTCGATCCTGCAGAATCTGGTGGATCGCAACCCGGAGTTTGCGGATCTGGTGGCGGGTAAGGCTGCGGTGCAGCAACTGAACCGTTCAGAGTTGATCCGCAAGCTCAACGAGCTACCAGATACCCACCCAAACGTTACTTATACGAACATCTACACCTCGAAAGATCTTACGGCCACGCCGAATTCGACGTCCCAGCTGGAGTCGGTCGACGGAGCCGATGTTGCCGAGGCGGAGGTCGGCGAGGTCTGCGGGTTGTTGCTACCCCCGGGGCATGCTTCGCTACCTGAAAACGATCACGTCATTGGCCTAGTGGAATGGGGATTGACCCGCGACCAGGGGGATTGCACACCTGTGCACGTGGGTTGTAACGGTGGCCAACGGTGGAAATTAGGCTATCGTTTCTTCTATGACAACTAAGTATCTCGCAGTTGGGCGTATTCGCAGTGCCGCCCGTGCCAGTGTCGCCGCACTGGCTCTCACCCTGACTTCCTCTCTTTTCTCTGCCGCGCTCGCTCCTGCCGCTTTGGCCTCCCCTAGTGATGACGCCGCCGTGCCAGATGGGCTCGTAGGTAAGCATGTGGCAACTACCCCTGTGAACAATGCCCTGTGCGTGCCTTCGCCGGAACATCCGAATCCTGTCGTTTTCATCCACGGCACGTCGGATAACTCCACGCGCTGGCAGAAGGCCGCCAATGCTCTTACGGAGCAGGGCTTTTGCACCTGGGCTTTCAACTATGGAAAGCGTCAGGATAGCAAGCCGAATCTGCTTGGTCTTTATGCCACGGAGGATATCGACGATTCCGCCAAGGAGATCGCATCAACCATCGACTACATCTTGTCTGTCACGGGTGCAGAGAAGGTCGATTTGGTTGGTCACTCTCAGGGCGGACTTCACCTGAAGAAGTACATCGCGGAAAACGGTGGCGGAGAGAAGGTCGACCGTGTGGTCGGCGTAGCTCCGACGTACCACGGCACCACGTTAAATGGCATGGATAAGACGCTGCGCCCGATCATCGAGCGCAACCCAGAACTCGCGGAATCCGTGGCGGGCAAGGCCGGCGTGCAGCAGCTGATCGGCTCGGAGGTAATCAACCGGCTGAACGAGAAGCCGGATACTGACAAGCGCGTGCAGTACACCAACCTGTATTCCTCGGCTGATACCACCGCCACCCCGAACAGCACCTCCCAGCTGAAGTCTGTCGACGGCGCTGACGTGGCCAACGTGGAGATCGGAAAGGCCTGTAACCTTCTGATTCCGCCGGGGCACGCCGCCCTGCCACAGAACAACCAGACCATCGGTCTGATTCTGTGGGGTTTAACACGCAAGGCGGGCGACCATAATCCCACTACCAGCGACTGCGCCAGCCCGACCAGCAAGTCGATACTCAAATCCTGACAGGCTCCGCGCCCCGTGCGTGCCACCTCTGACTGTCCGACGTAGACTATGTGGGACTTTGAATTAGAGCAGGAAAGGCAGGCGGAGCGTCAGTGGATACCCAGCAACAGCCAGGCTCCATCCCCACCCCGTATGAAGATCTGCTCCGGCAGATTTTGGAGACCGGTACTCCCAAGGGAGACCGAACGGGCACCGGCACCACCAGCCTGTTTGGTCGTCAGCTACGCTACGACCTCTCTGCGGGTTTCCCCTTGATCACCACCAAATCGGTGCACATTAAGTCCGTGGTCGGCGAGCTGCTGTGGTTCCTTCGGGGTGATTCCAATGTGCGCTGGCTGCAGGAAAACAGCATCCGCATTTGGAATGAATGGGCGGACGAAAACGGTGACTTGGGTCCGGTTTATGGCGTGCAGTGGCGCAGCTGGCCCACCCCGAACGGCCAGCACATCGATCAGATCTCGGGGGCTTTGAACATGCTTCAGACCAACCCCGACTCCCGCCGCAATATCGTCAGCGCATGGAATGTTTCCGAGCTGGACAACATGGCTCTGCCACCATGCCACCTGTTGTTCCAGCTGTATGTGGCAGACGGCAAGTTGAGCTGCCAGCTGTATCAGCGCAGCGCGGACATGTTCCTGGGCGTACCTTTCAACATCGCGAGCTACTCGCTGTTAACACACATGTTTGCCCAGCAGGCGGGTCTGGAGGTTGGCGAGTTCATCTGGACCGGCGGCGATTGCCACATCTACGACAACCACGTGGAACAGGTAAAGCTGCAGCTTTCGCGCGATCCTCGCCCATATCCGCAGCTACAGCTAAACAAGGCGGCGGATATGTTCTCCTACGACTTCTCCGATATCGAGTTCACCGGTTACGACCCGCACCCGGTAATCAAGGCAAAGGTGGCCGTATAAATGACGACTAACGAAAAGCCCCACCGTCCGACTGGCTATGAGCCCGGAGATTACCCGGATCTCACCGCCGCAGCGGTGAGCTACGCGCTGGAGGCTAAGGGGATTTCCCGCGACCAGGTTGAGATTGGCATGATCTGGGCACAAACCACCGATGGCGTCATTGGTGATGGTGCGGACATGCCATGGTATCTGCCAGAGGACTTGAAGCACTTCAAGAACGCTACAAGTGGCTATCCGGTCGTCATGGGGCGCACCTCCTGGGAAGCACTAGACGATGGCTTCCGTCCACTGCCGGATCGCACGAATTATGTGATCACCCGGCAGGATAACTATGACGCTCCCGGTGGCATTGTCGAACCGTCGATCCCCAGCGCACTGGCCAACGCCGCCGAGCAGATCCTGAACGAGCTGACGGACAGTGCCGACAAAGGCGAGGGCGCTGACGATCGCACCCCTACAGTGTGGGTGCTGGGTGGCGGTCAGGTGTACGCCCAGTGCATGCCCGTGGCCGACCGCATCGTCATCACGGAGATTGATATGGAGGCACCCGAACGCTTCCAGGTGTATGCACCACTGGTTCCGGAAGAGGAATTTGAAGAGTCGGCGCAGGACTGGCAGGAATCGGAAAAGGGCCACCCGGTCGACCAAGAAGTCGATACCGAGCAGCCCTTGCGCTACCGCTTCTGCACTTGGACGCGACGCTAGTCCAGGGCATCAGTTCATTCTTCGCCTGCTTCGCGCGGCTTTTGCTCTTGGGCTTTTGCCGCGCTTTCGCGGATGCTCTTGACGATCGCCTCTGAATCAAGGGTGCCATCCGCTTTGAAGAATCCGACAGGCTTTGCCACCCCCGACGTCGCGGCACGGTACGGGGCACCTGGCACCGTGCTCATTGGGCTCGGCTTGGAAGCCGTCGGCGTCCTTATCCTCGTCCTGCTTATGGTCATCGCCGCGCCGCTGAACCTGTACGGCTTGGGCCTGGGGTTCGCCTCCGCGCAGCTGACCGGCACGATGCTGCGGGATATTCCCGTCTATGACTCCAGGCAAGCCTCCGCAACGCAAACGACCGTGTGCCTGGGGCAGTGGTGTAGGCCTTAAGCGTAGGCATAGCCAACGCCGCGCAGTGGTCACTCGTAGCCGCTACCGTATTCTTCGCTCTGAGCTTTGTCGGTGCACTTAGGATGCTCCGTGCTGCGGGGGGAGAAGGGTGCCCCCGCAAACAACGCCAATCTCGGTGCCCGCGTTAATCGCGTCCCGAATTGATTCTCCACCCGCGTGCTGCTTTGCGTTGCTGCCAGAAGTGACGGTAGATACCGGGGACATCGGAAAGCTCAGAATGCGTGCCCAGCTGGCTGACTTGCCCGTGTTCATCCAAGACTACGATTTGATCAGCAGATTTGATTGTATCCAGCTTATGGGCGATGACAATGAAAGTAGATTGCTCCCGTAGCTCGTCCATCGCAGCAAGAATGTTTGCCTCATTTTCTGCATCGAGCGCGGAGGTAGCCTCATCAAAGAGTACAATCGGCGCTTGTTTGAGAAGCGCGCGAGCTACAGATACGCGCTGGCGTTCACCACCGGATAGAAGCCGCCCGCCTTCACCAACTGGAGTATGCCACCCTAGGCGGTTGGCAATAGAAGTCACGCCTGAAAGATCAGCTGCGCGGAAGACTTCCTCATCGGAGGCGTCGGGACGACCAACGCGGATATTAGCGATTAACGAGTCGTCGAAGAGGTAGACGTCCTGAAAGACCATGGACAGTCTGGACATTAACTGTTCGGTTCCAAGCTCGCGGATATCTACGCCGTCAACCATCACCGCCCCGGAATCTACATCCCAGAATCGCGAAATAAGGCGCGCAATTGTGGTCTTTCCGGAGCCAGAAGGACCGACAATGGCGGTAACGGTGCCTGATCGAGCATGGAAAGCGACATCTACCAATACTGGTTTATCGCCGTATCCAAACGTGACATTACGCAGCTCTACATTTCCCGAACCATCGCCTGGGCGCGGAGTAGTGGGTTCTGGCAGGGAAGGAGCATCGGTGATGAGCTCAGTTTCTGCGAGCGCGATACGGCCGGCATCTAAACCGACGAAAGAAGAACCCAGCTCCTCAAGCGTGCGGGTAAACCTCAAGCTGATTCCGATGATCGCAATTGTTTCTAGTGGCGATAGGGCGCCTTCAACGGCAAAATCCGCGGAGACCATAATGAGAGCCACGATGAAGATCTGCACTACTATGCCGTTGAGTAGCAAAGCTAATGTGGATACCCATAGCTCGCGTATTCGTGCTTTATGGTCGATTTCTAGCGCTTGCTCTAGTGGCGCAAAAACTTGTGATTGTCCTGCCGCGCGCAGGGCTGGTTGACGGTTAGCAAATTCTACAATGCGCTGGGAGAGCTCTTTACTCGGCCCCAGTGTGCGGTTCGATGCTTTCTCACGAATCCATGCAGCCAACTGCATCACCACGAGCGCCAATGGTGCGATGATAAGAAGGACCAAGCCCAGCTTCGGGTTCCAGAAACACGCTCCTACTAACAAGGTGACAAGTGCCGCGCTATCGCGGTATACCGTTCCTTGAATATGCGCAATGGTCTCGGCCGCCACCATAAAGCGATCTGAAACGAGGCGAGATAGGCCGCCAGTATTAGCCGGTACGAACCAGCCGAGCGGTAGCGTTGCTAATTTATCGCCCACAGTCGTGTGCGCGGTTCGGATGAAATCCAAGGCCGTGTGGTAAGAGGCCATGGTTGCGAAAAATCGTAGCGCAAAAGCTACGAGCGCAATTGCCAAAAGCGTCCACATCCATGGTGCGATCGTCGTATCCCCATCGAGTGCCTTTGTAAGTGGCACGAGCGTGAGAACGGCGAGGCCGTCAAGCACGCCCACGATAAGAGATAGACAAGCATACCTTTTATTGAGCTTATGGCCTACAGGACCTTGCAGCTTTTTGACACTGCGAGTGAGTAGCGGATCACGAAGACGCGAACTAGCAGGCGTAGTGGCATTAGACATGAGAATTATCCTTCATAGGCTTGAGGCAGATTATTTGGTCTGCGCCTTGGATGGACTCCGGATTGTGGGCGATGACTAAGACGGTCTTGCCTCTGACGAGTGTGGCTAGAGCTGCTTGAATTTCTGCTTCACAGTCAGGATCAGTTGCCGCAGTAGCTTCATCCAGGATCAAGATTGGGGCATTGGTAACAATTGCCCGGGCAATAGAAATGCGTTGCTGTTGTCCACCGGATAAAGAGATGTCCTCACCAACAACGGTGTCGAGCCCAGCCGGTAAAGCGCGAATATCAGCAGCTATGTGCGCAGCCTCTGCAGCTTGCCAGATCTCTTCATCGCGGGCTTCTGGGCGTGCAAGGCGAATGTTTTCCCGAATACTCATACGCAGTAAGTGAGGATCTTGTAAGACGAAAGCCACAGTGCGGTACAAACTGTCGAAAGTGAGATCACGGATATCCACGTGGTTGATAGTGATTGTGCCCGAATCTGGATCCTGGAAACGCGCCAGCATCGTTGCTGCTGTGGATTTGCCAGCCCCAGAGGGGCCAATCAATGCCGTGACAGTGCCTGCTTTTAGTTGCGCAGAAAAGTCTTGGAGGACTGGTGTGTCTGGGGCGTAGCTAAAGCTGACCTTATGGAACTCCACCTCCATGTCTTGACTATTGGCATCGAGGCTCTTTTGGCCTTCTTTCACGTGGGAAATTGTCATGACTTCATCAAGGCGCAACGCCGCATTGCCAGCGAGCTGGTAAGACCACATCATTTGGCCGACGGTTTGAATCGTGCCCGGGAGCACCAGCGCAATTAACGTTGTTGCGATGACTTCAGCGACCGTTACATAGTCACCAGCTATCAGCAGGGAACCGACTCCTACATTGATAAGGATGAGGACAGGAACCGCCACCACAGACTCTGAGATTGCGCTAACACGCAGAAGAGGACGTACCCACTCGTAATAGAATTCCGCGAATTTTTGGGCAGCTTCGCGATATCGAGCGTGGGCTTTGCCAACGGTGCCGAAAGCCTTGATGACGGAAATACCTTCGGAGAACTCCACCGCAGTCGCAGAGACCTCACCCAGATAATTATCCATTTCCGCAGTTTTTGTGCCCATATCTTTCATTGAATACGCTTGGATTGCTAGGAAAATGGGCACAGTGGCAATAGAAAGAAGACCAAGGCGCCAATCCAAGATAAAGGCATAAACCAGAAGCGCGAGGGGCGTAAAGATCGCGGCGACCTTCTCTACAGGAGCGTGGGCTGTCAGGGTGTGCAGAGTTAACGTATCGTCCTCGACGGCTTTGCGAACTTTGCCGGAATTAGTCTGGCTAAACCACGAGAGTGGTGCTTTCGCAATAGCGGTAATAATTCGGCGCCGGTTAATCCCCACCAGCTTTGCATCAGCGAAGTGGGTGATCGCAAGGGCAAGGAAATAGAAGAATAGCTGGCCCAAAAAAGTAGCAAGTAGCCATTTCACAATGGACGCGACGTCATCAGTATTGCCGTCGATTAGAGCATTTCCCAGTGCCACCAACGCGACGTAGGGTGCTACGGCGAGTATCGAGGATATAAGCGCGAGAAACTGTGCGAAGTAGATGGTTGTTTGCACTGGGGCCAGTAGCTTTTTTAGAGCGACCTGGCCGGCTTTTAGTTTTGCGCGAGCCTCTTCTTCCGGTGACGCACCGTGTGATTCTGGTGCGTGGGTTCCGCTTGATTCTGTGGAACTCTGTCTTATTTCAGACATTTCTTTCTCAATTCTTGTTGATGTCAGTAATATCGATGATTCTGGTGACTGATTCTTGGATGAATTCGTGGTCATGGGTGATGACGATGACCACTGCTCCGCTTGCTGCAAGAGATCGAAGCAGCGCAGAGATGGATTGCAGTTGGCGCCAGCCCACGCCAGAGGTAGGTTCATCGAAGATGTAGACCTCTGCTTGCTCGGCTTGGGCTGAAGCTATGGCTAAGCGTTGCCGTTGCCCACCGGACAGAGACTGCGGATGCCGTTGGGCCATTCCTGCCAGATCGAGGCGATGGAGAATCTCATTGACATCGATGTGGTCCCGCTTCTTCTTTGCCAGTCCGAGCGTGACTTCTTCTTCGGTGGTGGCTGCGAATAATTGGCGGCCAACATCTTGCATCACCATGTACGCGGCACGTCTGCGGGCAGCCGCTCCTACTCGTTTGCTGTTCAAACGGAGATTACCGCCGCGTTTGGGAGAAGCAAGACCACAAATGATCCTGGCGAGGGTGGTTTTTCCAGCGCCGTTGGGCCCGATTAAGGCAGTGACTTCGCCGCTGGGGAAAAATGCGTGGTCAATGTTTAGCACCTCATGCGTGCCATAAGAAAAACAGATGTTGCTTAACTCGAGTCCGCTCCGCTGGGGATCGGCGTTTTCGAGCGTGGGTGGTACCGGCACGCTCGCGGGCAGGGGAACGTGGTGTAAGCTGCGTAGCCCCAATTGTTTGCGTTCGGGTTCGTCTAAGCCATAAAACTCCTGAGCGTGGAAACTCCGCGTTATTTTTCCCTGAGTCAAGTAAATGACTTGGTCAGCGATATCTTTTAAGAAAAAGAGGCGGTGATCAGCGATAATGATCGTTGTGCCTAATTCCTTCAAGCGGTGTAGCACGCGTGCAAGAATATCGATGCTTTCCATGGAGAGATTGGACGTGGGTTCATCGAGAAGCACGAGACTGCCCGGGGACACAAGCGCGCATGCGCATGCCACGGTTTGTAACTGTCCACCGGATAATTCTTTGAATCGCCGGCCCCGAAGATCGTTAATGCCTAGTAGCTCGACCGCTGATTGAATCCTCGACTCAATTTCTGTGGGATCCACACCAAGGTTTTCTAGCCCGAAGGCCAATTCTGCATTGACGCTTTCAGTGAAAAATTGTGTCCTTGGATTCTGGAATACTGAGGCGCTGAACTCGATGGCTCGGAACAGCGGTTCTTCCGTAGGGTTAAAAGCCTGGTCATCCTTTATAATAGTGATGGTGCCTAGTAGCTCTCCTGGATTGAAATGGGGGATGAGCCCGTTGATCAACTTGAGTACCGTGGACTTTCCCGATCCGGAATCACCGGTAATCAGTAGGCACTGTCCTGGAGAGACAGAAAAAGACACATCAGATACACCTTGAATGCCTGGCCGAGCGCCCGATGGATATGTAAAAGAAACGTTGTGGGCGTTTACACTGGTTGCGATACTGCGTTCGTTCATAAGTGGACCTCCATGGGAAGCCAGACAGAGGCAACAACGAGGCCCAACCCAGCTAGTGCAGTTGCATCGACAAGCTTGAAGGAAAGATCGGCGGTGGTGGTCGGACGTATGGGGCCTCCCAATCCGCGGACAAGAGCAGAGGCAGCGAGCTCATCACCAGCGCGGACGACGGCGCCTAATAGGGGGATGATCAGCATCGCGGACGAATGTGTGGGCTGTGTGATCCAGCTTTTTACTCCAGGCTGGAGACCCCGAAGGACCATAGCATCGCGGATCGCTTTGGCTTCTGCCACGATTATCGGCAAAACGCGCAGGAAAACCGCCGGTGGAATGGTGGCCCAGCCTGGTAAACGCAGGTCCCGCAGTGCTGAGGTCAACGTGGATGGTGTGAGAGTGAGCAAGCCGAATGCGCCGATGGACATGCTGATGACAAAACGGCTTAGCCACGAAAAAATTGCCGCTGAAAAAGCGAAAAATGTGGAGCCAGGAAGCTGTAATAGGCCCCAATACCCTAGATAGGATAATGCAAAAGCGAACAGGCAAATAAGACCATAGTGTGGCTTTACTGTAGCTAGTGCGATGGAGCTGAAGGCGATAGAAATCAGCAGTGTCGGTAGGTGGCCGTGGCTGAGAGCTACCGCATTGATTACTAGAACAGAAAGCAGCACGGTCCGTGGATCGATCGAAGATCGACGAAGCACGCCCTGTTTTTGCAGGCTCACAGGAGACCAGCGCTTTCAAAGTGTTTGTGGCTGACGCGAACTCCGACCTTTCCTCCGATAAAGCCGACGATGAGCGCACAAATGGCCAGTACTCCAATGGTCCATGGCTGGAAGATATCCGACATAGCATCGGCGTATTCTTGACCCATTTGGTCTGCGATATCGACGTAGTATGAGTCTGTATCCAGAATTAGCGGGATAAAAGGCAAAGAAATCCAGACACAGAAGACGCCGTAGGCAATAGGGAAGGACTTGGCAATACTGAGGTGGCTTTTTGCAATAATCAAATCCGCGATAAACCCAAGAATTATGCTTCCCAGCAAGGTCCAGAAGTAGTGTCCGGTAAGCATGAATGCTAATCCGTTAATACCACCGACGAGGGTGAAAGCACCCATTTTGGGCGTGCGGGCGGCATAAAGCGCTAGCACGATTCCGTTTGCGATTGCCGCGATAAACCATCCAATAAACATGAATTGTGGTCCTGCGAATCCAATCATTCCGCTTATAAAGGTGATTACAAAGTAAAGTGCAGCAAAGATGCCAGCGTTGATGAGATCTCTGGTGTTTAAACGTGCCGTCGACCCACTGGATGAGCTTGTACTCCGTGCGGGCGTAGAGGACTGTTGGGTCATCGTAAACCTCGATTCATGAACAGCAGGAAAGGTAAGGCTTACCTAATACAGATAATACTCTTTATAAACTACTTCTAGTTTTGATCTGAAGATTCACCCTTAATGGGGGTGAATGCAGATAAGCGGACATCAAACCAGAGCACGACTACCGACTACGCACCGACAAAGTAGGCACCAACGGCAAGACAACCCTGCGATGGGGCAGTAAACTACGCCGCCTCTACATCGGCCGCCGATGGGGCGGGGGAACCAATCACCATGGTGTCTGCATCGACAACCACGTCGACATCAAAATAACCGCCACCGGAGCACAAATCGCTGCCTACACACTTACCGAAGAAAAGATCTACTACAACAAGAAAGACAACGAACTCAACCCCAGTCGGGGCAACCAAAAACAAAAATCTCGAGACACCGACCGGAACGATGTCTCGAGACTTCCAGCGTGCCCCAGAGAGGAATCGAACCTCCGACACCGGCTTTAGGAGAGCCGTGCTCTATCCACTGAGCTACTAGGGCAATCGCATGACAAACGGCAACCAGCGCTCATTCGCCACCTGCCGACCATGCGAACTACATAATACAAGCCAGGCTTTGTTCCCTGTTAACCAGACCTTCGGCTCATTGACACTAGGGGCGTCACCACCAAAATCGCCGGCGCTGCACCCGCAGCGAAGCTACGATCGATAAGTATGGGCGACGCAGTATCTAAAGATACCTACACACCGAAACAACGCACCCGCTTCCGCGAGCGGCTCAACGCCGAGCTGGAGGTCTTCGATAAGCACCTTCAAGACTCTGAGTTCATCAACCAGGGCACCATCGGCCTGGAACTAGAGATGAACCTCGTGGACACAAGCATGCAGCCCAACCGCTGCAATGAAGAAGTGCTGGCAAAGCTGGAAGAAGCTTATCCGGGCGAATACCAGTCTGAAATCGGCTCCTACAACGTGGAGATGAACCATCCACCACTATCCATCACCGGTCGCGGGTTGGAGCAACTCCAAGAAGGCCTCGACGAACGCCTGCACGCCGTGCAAAAGGCTGCTGAACAGTTGGATTCCCGCGCAGTGATGATCGGCACCCTGCCAACGCTGACCACTGACTTCCTCAGCGATCCTGCCTGGATGACGGACGAAAACCGCTACAAGGCACTCAACAATGCAGTCCTGGAATCCCGCGGCGAACTCGTGCGCATCCAGCTCGAAGGTGCACTGCCCGGCCGTGTACTCGGCACCGTGGATACCTACCGCCATGACTTCGAGGACATCGCCCCGGAGTCCGCCTGCACCTCCATGCAGCTGCACCTGCAGGTGGCGCCGAACCTTTTTGCCAACGCCTGGAATGCCTCCCAGGCCATCGCTGGCGTGCAAGTAGCGCTCAGCGCAAACTCGCCTCTTTTCGTCGGCCATAAGCTCTGGCACGAATCACGCATTCCCGTCTTCCAACAGGCCATCGATACCCGCACCGCAGAACTCGTCAACCAGGGAGTACGTCCCCGGGTATGGTTCGGCGAACGATGGATCACCAGCGTATTCGACCTCTTCGAGGAAAACGGACGCTACTTCTCTCCCCTCCTCCCCGAGGACCGCATGGAAGCCGGCACACCAATCATGTCCGGCGACAGTCCCGGACTGCACTACATGAACCTGCACAACGGTACGGTCTGGCGTTGGAATCGCCCGATCTACGACCCGAACCTGGAGCGCTCGCACATCCGCGTAGAAAACCGTCTGCTCCCCGCCGGCCCCACTACCGCCGATATCGTCGCAGACGCTGCCTTCTACTACGGCCTCGTCAAGTTCTTGGGAACGCAGAATCGCCCCGTGTGGTCACGGCTTTCTTTTAACGACGCCCACAAGAACTTCATCACCGGCGCCCGCGAGGGGCTGCGCGCCAGCATGCGCTGGCCACGTCTGGGCAATGTTCCGGTGCGCACGCTCATTACCGAACACCTACTTGACCAGGCAAAGGAAGGGCTTGAGCTGCTCGACGTAGATTCCGAACTGATTGACACCTACCTGGGGATCATCGAGGGGCGCGCACGGAGCGGCCAAAACGGTGCCACCTGGCAACTGGATACCATCAACCGACTCGCCCCGAACAGCGAACCGGATTCTGAGGAACGCGCCGAGGCGCTGTCCTCAATGCTGCAGCGCTACGTGGCTCACCAGACCTCCGGCCAGCCGGTACACACCTGGTCAGTCGAGGGACACGCCTAGCACCCCTTACTGTGGCTCGGCTGTTCCCGGGACTAGCGCCCCTTACTGTGCTCGGCTGTTCCCGGGATTAGCGCCCGGTGAAGTGCGGAGTGCGCCCCTCAGCTCGCGCCCGGCGCGCCTCCTGCACATCCTCACTGGCCCAGATGGCAGGGATCATCTGCTCCAACTCCGCATCGGCGTACATGTCGGAGCTGTTCAGCACTCGTTTTGAATGCTTCATAGACAGCGGAGCCTGCTGCGCCACCCGATATGCGAAGGCAGTGGCATCCGGAGTGGCGTCATCAAGCAGTACAGAAAAACCTGTGGCTCTTGCCTGTTCGGCACTTACCCGAGCACCTGCCAAGAACACGTTCCGCGCCAGTGCCCCGCCCATCAGTTCGCGAGCACGGTCGTGGGTCCACAGATCCAGGGCGAAGCCATGGGCGGCCACGGGCACCCAGCAGGACCCCTCGTCAGAGAAAACACGCAGATCGCACGCCAAGGCGATCTGGCAACCAGCGCCGACAGCAGGGCCGTCTATATCAGCAATAACTGGCACCGGGGCGGTTTGGATGGCCGACAGCATGTTCTCCATGGCTACCCAAAAATCATCGGCATATACGCCACCGGAGAGATCCGCACCGGCACAGAACGCAGGACCCTCGCCACGAATAAGAATGGCGCGCACCCCGGCTGTGGTGTGGGCGCGGACGGCCTCCGCTACCGCATTTGCGATGGTCGCGTTGAGGGCGTTGCGCTTCTCCGGACGATTAAGGGTGATCACACCGACCTGTGGGGCGGTGGGGTCAGCGGATTCGGTGTGGGTGAGGACATGCCCTGCGCTCATGGGTAGGAATGTACCGCAGACAAGCTACCGTGCGCTGGGCTTTCGCTAGAAGGATCTACCCCTCTAGCCCCGCATGGAAGGTAAAGGGGTCACCGCCAATGCGGCCGTCTTCTACGTCCAGAGCCTCGATGGCGGCAACCTCGTCGGCGGAAAGCTCGAAGCCGAAAACGTCGAAGTTCTCGCGCACGCGCTCCACCTTGGAGGAACGCGGAATCACCACATCGCCGCGCTGAATGTGCCAGCGGATGATGGCCTGTGCCACGCTCACACCGTTCTCGGCAGCGATCTTTGCAATGGTCGGGTCGGTCAGGTTCTGCCCCTGCCCCAGTGGCGACCATGCCTCCGTCACAATGCCACGGTCGTGGTTATCCGCGCGCTGCTCAGCCTGGCTGAAGCCCGGATGAATCTCGATCTGGTTCACCGCTGGGGTGTGCCCGGCCTGCTTCAATGCATCCAGCGCCGCAGGGAAGAAGTTACACACGCCGATACTGATCGCACCGCCGGACTGCTGGATCTCCGCCATCGAATCGTAGGCCTGCACGAACTTATCTGCCTTCGGGCACGGCCAGTGCAGTAGATAAAGATCCACATAATCCAGCCCCAGCTTGCGTTGGGACTCCGCGAAGGCATCCTTGCCTCGCGCCTGGTCGGCGTTCCACAGCTTAGTGGTGATAAATAGCTCTTCGCGCTGTACGTCGCCCGCTTTGACAGCATCGGCCGCGGCACGGCCAACGGCTTCTTCATTTCCGTAGATAGCTGCTGTATCGATGTGACGGTAGCCGGTTTCAATTGCGGCACGCACCGAGCTATACGTGTCCTCGTCACTCAGCTGCCATACCCCCAGACCCAATTGTGGAATGGTCTTTCCACCGTTTAATTCTAGGGCTGGTACGACACTCTTAATTTCACTCATACCCCCATTTTTACGCCACTTGAATTGAACTTGCGATTGCGCTGTTAGAAGCTATTTTAGAAACTTTTTCCTACATAAGGCAGAAAACTATTGGAGGCAAAACCCTTTGCTTTATGATACAGTCCGCTGGAACTACCCACGCAGTTAACGTCAAAAACGTTTCATAGGACGAATTTCAAGGAAAACCAAAAACTATATGGAAACCCTTTATATCGACAATCTCAATAAGAGTTACGGGGATCACCAAGTCCTTCACGACATGACTCTGCAGGTCGCACCTGGCGAGATGTACGGCTTCGTCGGCTCCAACGGTGCCGGCAAGTCCACTACGATGCGCATCGCGCTCGGTGTGCTCGCAGCGGATAGCGGCGAGGTACGTATCGGCGATACCCCAATGAACGACGATCTACGCCGTCTCATCGGCTACATGCCAGAAGAGCGTGGCCTTTACGCCAAGGAGAAGATCGGTGACCAGCTGCAGTTCTTCGCCCGTCTACACGGCCTGAACGACGCTACGGCAAAGCGGAATGCAGAAGATTTGCTGGAGCAGCTCGGCCTAGCCGAGCGCGCCGACGACAAGCTGGAAGAGCTTTCTCTGGGTAACCAGCAACGCGTCCAGCTAGCGGCCTCCCTGATCCACGACCCGGAGCTGTTGATTCTCGACGAGCCATTTTCCGGCCTGGATCCCGTTGCCGTGAACGTCATGAGTGACCTGTTGATCGAGCGCTGCAAGGCTGGTGTGCCGGTACTCTTTAGCTCCCACCAACTGGATCTGGTGCAGCGTCTATGCGACCGTGTCGGCATCATCTCTAAGGGACGCATGAAGGCCGAGGGCACCGTCGAGGAACTGCGCACTCGTGGCCCTCTTGTCTATGAAGTACACACCCCAGCGCGCGACTGGTACCCCCAGGACACCCGCCTGGTTGAAGATTTCGGCGAGGGCGTGTTGCTCGAGGCTGAGTCCACTGATTTGGATCAGCAGATCTTGCAGTCCGCATTAGCTGTCGGCCCCGTCCATTCCTTCTCCCGCCGCATCCCGCACCTTGCAGAGCTCTTCCAGGAGGTCGTCGAATCATGAGTTACTCTTCCCCCAAGACCATTGCCATCGTCGCCAAGCGCGAGGTTCAGGTGGCATCCCGCAGCAAGGCCATCATGCTTTCATTGGGCATCGTCGCGGTCATCATGGTCGTCGGTATTGTTGCCGCCGCCTGGTTCACAGGTAAGGACGACGATAACGGCAAGCCCCAGCTCGGCCTAGTAGGGGTTGAGAAGGAATTTATTGACGCCCCCTCGTCATCTAATGCCGAGGATTCAAAGGGGACGGACAGCCCCAGCGGCGTTGATGCTCGCACCATCGACTCCCGCGAGGACGCATCCGCACTGGTCAAGGACGAGGAACTGGATGCAGCTTTGGTAAAGACGGACTCCGGTTATGAGCTGCTCAGCAATGGCGATCCAAACCCGGCGATTCTCAACGCAGCCACCACCGCGATCAATGCCAACGCGCAAGCCGAGGCACTAAAGAAGGTCGGGGTTTCCCCTGAGGAGTTCGCCAAGGCCACACCGTCAGTACAGCTGGATACGGTGAACGTAAAGGAAGACGACGCAATGGAGGCAAACGGCCCGCAGATTCTCACCACCATGGTGGGCGTAATGCTGATGGCCTACTTCATCATCCTTTTCTCCGCGAACGTCGGCGGGCGCATCACCGAGGAGAAATCCTCACGCGTGGTGGAGATCATTCTGGCTTCTGCTCGCCCGATGGATTTCCTGGCCGGCAAGATTATCGGTAGCACCCTTTTCGGCTTCATCGGCACAGCAGTCCTTCTGGGCATCGGAACCGTCGCCCTGACAGTTTCCGGCCTACTGGGGGATGTTGATTTCGACTACTCTGTCGTCGCCCTCATGTTGGTGGCCTTCTTCATCGGCATGTTGTTCTTCGGCAGCCTCTACGCGGGCGCGGGTTCGCTGGTCTCCCGCACGGAGGACCTGCAGTCCACTCAGGGACCGATTCTGCTGTTCATCATGGGCATGACCTATGCCCCGCTCTTTGGCATCAGCAATATCGAGTCCAACTTTATGCAGGTACTGGGCTGGATTCCGCCGTTCAGCCTGACGGTAGCTCCGATGAACCTCGCAGCGGGCACGATGAGCCTGCCGGAGGTACTACTGAGCTTCCTGATCGCCGCCGTCGTCACGGTGCTGGTGATCGCGCTGGTAGCGCGCGTTTACCGCAACTCCATCCTCCATAATGGCAAGAAGATGACCTGGGCTAAGGCTCTTAAGGGAGCCTAGTGCGCGGCCTTCCCCCGCTCTAAATGCGCAACGCAAAGGCGCCTGCCAGAAGCAGGCGCCTTTGCTTGCACTCTCGTCCTCTACTGCACTGCTAGTTCACTGCAATCAAGTCGATGATGTAAACCAGTGTGCGGCCAGATAGATCCTGCCCCAGCTCGGCCGGACCATAAGCCTTCTCCGGGGGGATGGTCAGCTTACGGCGACCGCCAGCGCGCATGCCAGGGATTCCTTCCTGCCAACCGACAATCAGGCCAGATAACGGGAACTCTAAAGATCCACCACGATCCCAGGAAGAGTCGAACTCCTCGCCAGTATCAAAGTCGACACCCACGTAGTGAACCTCCACCATGCCACCCGCTACGGCCTCAGCACCATCGCCGATCATCAGATCTTCCACCACCAGATCTTGCGGGGCGGGACCAGCTGGGAGGTCGATGTGCGGTTTACTCATGGGAAGTCTCCTTAGATAATGATCGCTTCTCGAACCTTCACCCTAGCAAAACGCGAAACACCCCCTCGGGGGATACGCTTTGCGTAACCAGCCCGAGGGGGCGGCGTCACTAAGAAAAGAACAGAAGTTCTTAGAGCTTGCGCTCGCCTTCGCCAGTGTAGATCTGGCGCGGGCGGTTGATCTTCGCGGTCGGGTCGTTGACCTGCTCCAGGTAGTGAGCGATCCAGCCCGGCAGGCGCCCCATGGCGAACAGGACGGTGAAGAAGTCCGTCGGGAAGCCCATTGCACGGTAGATCAGGCCGGTGTAGAAGTCCACGTTCGGGTAGAGCTTGCGGTCGATGAAGTAATCGTCGGCCAGGGCGATCTCTTCCAGCTTCATAGCCAGATCCAGCAGGTGATCGCCACCCAGGTGCTCCAGGATCTCGTGTGCGGACTCCTTGACGATGGCCGCGCGCGGATCGTAGTTCTTGTACACGCGGTGGCCGAAGCCCATCAGCTTCACGCCCGGCTCCTTGTTCTTCACGCGGTTCATGAAGTCGGTAGCGTCGCCGCCGTTAGCGTGGATTTCCTCCAGCATCTCCAGAACAGCCTGGTTAGCGCCGCCGTGCAGCGGGCCGGACAGGGCGTTGATGCCCGCGGCGATGGAGACGAACATGTTGGCCTGGGAGGAACCAACCATGCGGACGGTGGAGGTGGAGCAGTTCTGCTCGTGGTCAGCGTGCAGGATCAGCAGCTTGTCCAGAGCCTTGGTGACCACCGGATCGTCCTCGAAAGGCTCGGTCGGGTAACCGAACATCTGGCGCAGGAAGTTCTGGCGCGCGTTCATGGAGTTATCCGGGTACATGTACGGCTTACCCTTGGACGCGCGGTAAGCGTACGCAGCCAGCATCGGCACCTTCGCCATCAGGCGGTAGGTGTTCAGCTTCTGGTGCTCCGGGTCCAGCGGGTTCAGGGAATCCTGGTAGTAGGTGGACAGAATGTTCAGGGAGGAAGCCAGGACGCTCATCGGGTGTGCGTCACGAGGGAAGACGCGGAACTGAGCCTTGAAGTCCTCATCCAGCAAGGTGTGGTTGCGGATGTTGGTGTTGAATTCCTCAGCCTGCTCCTTGTTCGGCAGCTCGCCGTTAATCAGCAGGTAGGAAACCTCGTTGAAGGTGGCGTTGTTGGCCAGGTCAGCGATGTCGTAACCGCGGTAACGCAGGATGCCGTTTGCACCATCAATGTAGGTGATGGCGGACTTGGTGGAACCGGTGTTGACGTAACCGGGGTCCAGGGTGGTCAAGCCGGTCTCTGCCAGCATCTTGCCCAGTGCCACACCGTCGTTGCCTTCAGTGGCGTGGACAATGTCCATTTCGTACTCTCCACCCGGGTAGTGGAGAACGGCCTTGTCCTGATTATCAGTAGCCATTGACATCCCTTTCTGAAATGTTCACGTGCCTGCCCGCAGCGATAGTTAAGCGATTGCTTCGATAAAAGCTTGCGCCGGGACCGTTGGAGCGGAACACAGATTCACGGTTTCACTTAAAAATTGTAGCCGCTTTAGGGCTTCCCCGTATGGCATTGCTTGCATGGCTTAGCCCTAGGGGGGATACGGCACACTGTAATGCTTATGTGACCCACATGACAGTTTGACAGTCGTGAGCGGGGGTAATCCCGCCGCCAAACTCCGCAATTCTTATATTTTTGGCACCTTTTGGCCAAGTAGAGCTCGCGACGGTCTACCCTGTTAAGGCAAGCACACCTACTAGGTAAAACCCGTACTAGGTAAAACACCTTCTAGGTAAAACGCTGCCCCGCATTAATCAAGCGAATCACCTGAGCGATCTGAGGGAGTCATGAACGCATCTGCCAACGACCAGAACACCTTGCCCACCATTCCCGCGGAGTTCATCCCCGCTGACGGCCGCTTCGGCTGTGGCCCGTCGAAGGTTCGCCCTGCCCAGCTGCAAGCGATCCAGGACAACGCCGCGATCTTGGGCACCTCCCACCGCCAGGCTGGCGTCAAGGACGTCGTTGGGTCCGTACGCGAGGGACTTTCGCAGCTATTTAACCTGCCTGAAGGCTACGAGATTGTCCTATCCCTCGGTGGCGCCACTGCTTTCTGGGACGCAGCCTCGTTCGGCCTGATCCGCAATAAGTCCGCTCACCTGACCTACGGCGAGTTCTCCTCGAAGTTCGCCAGCGTCTCCAAGAAGGCTCCATGGCTTGACGAGCCGCAGATCGTTGCCGGCGATCCGGGTACCGCCCCTGCACCGAGCCAGCTGGACGGCACCGATGCAGACCTGATTGGTTGGGCTCACAACGAGACCTCCACTGGCGCCATGGTGCCGGTAACCCGCCCGCAGGCTGCGTCCAACGACACCCTGGTTGCCATCGATGCCACCTCTGGCGCTGGCGGCCTGCCTGTCGACATGAATGAGGCTGACGTCTACTACTTCAGCCCGCAGAAGTGCTTTGCTTCCGACGGTGGCCTGTGGCTGGCGGCTTTCTCCCCTGCTGCCCTGGAGCGTGTCGAGGAGATCGCCGCTTCCGATCGCTACATCCCGGCCTTCCTGGATCTGAAGACCGCCGTGGATAACTCCCGCAAGAACCAGACCTATAACACCCCGGCGGTCGCTACCCTGCTAATGCTGGATGACCAGGTGAAGTGGATGAACGCCAATGGTGGTCTAGACGGCATGGTTGCCCGCACCACCGAGTCCTCCCAGACCCTGTACAGCTGGGCAGAGTCCCGTGCAGAGGCTACCCCGTTTGTCCAGGATGCGGATTCCCGTTCCCTCGTCGTCGGCACCATCGACTTCGACGAGAACATCGATGCGGCAAGGATCGCAAAGATCCTGCGTTCCAACGGAATCCTCGATACCGAGCCTTACCGCAAGCTGGGCCGTAACCAGCTGCGCATCGGCATGTTCCCGGCAATCGACCCGGAGGACATCAAGAAGCTCACCGGTGCCATCGACTTCATCCTCGATGGCGGCCACGCAGCCAAGTAATTCTCTATAGCTCCTTTGCTTCTCCACCCTCCAACTGTGCTTTAAGTATGGTTGGAGGGTGATGTTAATAACACAGCCGTCATTTGCTGCATCACCCGTCAGGAGGCCACGTTGCAAGAGCTGAAATTTGTCGTCGCCGCTAGCGATGCCTCGTCACTCGTGCTACGCGCCGTTGACCCCGCCGTCGGCGGCCCAATCGCCGAGTACTTTTTGCCTGTTACCGATGAGCTACGCGCTTTTCTTAGTGACGCCCCCACGTCCAGCGCTAATAACTTGAACCAGGCTACGCTTTCCGACACTGCGGATGGAGAGGAAGTACCCACGCGCGAAGCGGCCTCAACTGATGCAGATGACGTTCCTGCCTCGACTGCTGCGGCTGAGACTTCCCCGGACACTTCTGCCAACTCTCCCGTTGACGCGGTGGACGCAACAGATACAGCTTCCACCGGTACTGCACCCGCTGCGACGGGAGCTGATAAGGGAGATGAGGAAGCGGAGGAGACCGAGGTGGCGTCGCTGTTCCAGGGGCGCTCTCAAGAACGTGCGCAGGAACGCGGCAAGCACCGCTCTAACGCACGACCGCATCGCACGAAGATTGGGATGTCTCCACGTGTGATCCAAGATCGCATCCGCCATGGCGCGACCGTCGCCGAGTTGGCAGACGAGGCCGATACGGATGAATCGCGCATCGAGCCCTATGCATGGCCGATCCTGCAAGAGCGCTCGCGCATCGCCGAGCTTGCGCATGCTGCGCTCCCGGTCAACGGCGATGGCGTGTCGAACCAGCCGTTGTGGGAGGTTCTGGCTACCGCGCTCGCAGCTCATGGCGAGGCTCTTTCCGACGCCGAGTGGGACGCATTCCAGAACGATTCAAAGCAGTGGATCGTCACTGTGAGCTGGGAAAAGGATTCCGCCGGGCGCACCGCAGCGCACACCGCAGAATTCATGATGGAGCTTCGTGGGTCGGAGAAGGCTCTGGCTCACCCGCACAACAGCATCGCGGGAGATCTGGTGAACCCGCGCTACGGACAGCCTGTACGCAGCGTCTCCCCAGTGACTCCCCTCCTACACCCCACCCAAGGTCAGGGCGCAAACAATTGGCAGGACGAGGCAGCACGGCGGGAGGAATTCACCCACTCCGCCGATGATGGTGCCACCGGGGCGGAAACCACTCCCCCCGCTGTACACGGTTCCCCTGCAGACCGAGACGACCGGGGAGATAATGAATTCTTAATACACCCTGACGCAAAGTCTGCGAAGCCTAAGCGGAAGCGCAAGGCCGTCACTCCTCACTGGGAGGATGTCCTGCTGGGTGTGCGTACCAACCCCAAGAAGAAGAACTAGACAGAAGAACTAGGCGATAGAAGGAGCCACAGCTGTGACCCTGGTGACCTTATGGTTTGTTAATGAGGCCAACCCCAGCACCGTAATGCACCAGGAGCATAAGGTCGATCGCGGTTTTGCCCGCAAGTACCTGGCACAGCTGAACCCTGCCTGGCCGTTAACTCACATCGGCGACTTTGACATGACGCGCAGTGCCACTCCTGGCCCTGACGAGTTCTATATCGGTGGCTACCCGGGACTCTCCGTGGTACAGACGGTGATCCCCGATCTACGGAAACTCTCTGAGCTGCCGGAGCGCTATCGCACACTTGTCAGCGCGGCCGACGTGTACGCCTCGTGCGTAGTGGCAGACCCGGAGACCGCCGCCTCGACAAAACCAGGTGACGGAGGGGATCCGGCTTCTAAGGAGGTCAACGAAACCTTCGGCGGCTTCGCGCACTGGGCCGGAGGCACGCTCAAGCGCTCTTTCTGCGCGACCCGCGAGACGGTGTTTGAGGATATTGGCCTGCCGGGTGAGTTTGAGTCCGAGTTCTGGGCTGGCACTACTGAAGCACACGGTATCCAACTTCCGTTTATCCCGGCAGAGCTGGCCACCGCCGCCATCGAATCCTGGCTTGGCTTTTCCATTTCTGGCGCCGGTCCGGCGCTGCCGGTTGCAGCTTTCGCGGTAGACGGACGACCGGAGGCTAAGTCCTCCGAATACGATGGTCTCACCCACGGTCGCTCCACTCCCGAGGACAAGGTTTCCGTGTACGACGATGAGCAGGGCTACGACGATTATGCTGCCCCGTCGCACGAGTCTGAGCCGAGCAGTGCAGAGGTAGCCAAGAACGTACTGAATTCCCTTAGCCGTGGCGCTCGCAAGGGTATTAGCGCTGGCGTGCAGGGGCTTCGCGGGATGTCGAAGAAGCTGGGTGAAGAAGTGCGCCGCCGCAGCCGCGGAAACTAGCGCACAGCCTCGTAGAACGCGATGGCCGCGGCCGTCGCCACATTGAGCGAATCGGTTCCCCTCGCCATTGGAATGCTCGCGCGCACATCCGCCGCACGCATGGCGTGCTCGGTCAGGCCGGGGCCTTCTGCGCCGACCATCACCGCCACCTTCTTTCCCTTCTCACGGGCAGATTCGGTGGCCTCCCGCAAAGTAGTATTCCCCGCTGGGGTCAGAGCCACGACCTCGTAGTCGCGCTTTCGCAACATCTCCAGGTCTCGCTGCCAAGTAGTGGTAGTACCAGGGAATTTCGCCCATGGCAGTCGCAGCACGTGCCCCATCGAAACGCGCACACTGCGGCGGTACAGGGGATCGGCGGTAGCAGCGCCGAACAGCACGGCATCCACCCCCAGCCCCGCGGCGTTGCGGAAGATCGACCCGATATTCTCGTGATCCCCCACACCTTCCAGCACCGCAATCACACCGCTGGATTCTGGAGCATTCTCCACCTGCTCCAGTACCGCTTCCACAGCGCTCACGCCATCGGCGGCGTAATCTCCCCCGTCTGTTCTCGATTCCGTGGAGGGAAGCCGATCTGCCGAGGCAACCAGGCCTCGGTGCATATCGAAGCCCGCAACCTCTTTGAGCACTTCGCGGGACACCTCATAGACGGAGAATTTGGCGTCAACACTAGAAAGAGCGCAAGAAAGCTCGGCCTCGATCGCCCGAAGCTTCCCCGGGAACCCCACAACCGCGCGAGTCGGGTACGGGCTGGCGAGCAGTCGGGGAACGACGAGGGTACCCTCGGCAATGATTAGCTGCTCACCAGACTTTTTATCGGAAGCATTGAGGTTCCGAAAATCGTCCAAGCGCGGATCGGCGGGATCAACAATTCGGATGGGCTCAAGCTCAGGCATTGTTTTAGCCTCGCAGCATGTCCATTACGGGGTCTGCGGCAAAGTACACCACGAACATGATGGCCACGAGGTACAGCAGCGGGTGCACCTTCTTCGCACGACCCCCAACCACGGCCATCAAAACGTAGGTAATGAAGCCCACGCCGATGCCGTTGGCGATGGAGTAGGTAAATGGCATAACGATAATCGTCAAGAAAGCCGGCAGAGCGACATCGAAACGGGCGAAGTCGATGTCCTTAATCTGTGCCATCATCATCGCACCGACGATCACCAGAACCGGAGCAGCAGCCTCAATCGGCACGATCTCGTACAGCGGGGTAAGGAACATCGCCAGGATGAACAGCAGGCCGGTCACCACATTGGCTAGGCCGGTGCGTGCACCGTCACCGATACCAGCAGCCGAGTCCACGTACACGGTGTTCGAGGAGCCGGACACCGCACCACCGACAACCGCACCGGCGCCCTCGACGATCAGAGCAGTGCGCAGGTTAGGCAGGCGCCCCTCTTCGTCCGCAAGCTTGGCCTGCTTGCCCAGGGCAGTCATTGTGCCCATTGCATCGAAGAAGTTGGCTAGCACCAGGGTGAAGATCAGCATGCAGGCGGCCAGAACACCTACGCGGGAAAAAGCTCCAAACAAGTCCACAGCACCGACCAGTGAAAGATCCGGCACGCCACCCAAAGAATCTGGCCCCTGCGGAACTGCTAAGTTCCACCCCTTCGGGTTAGGCTCGCCATCGACGAAGGACGGGCCGGTGTGGGTCACAGCCTCCACGATCATCGCGATAATAGTGTTGGCGACGATACCGATAAACAGGCCACCGCGAACCTGGCGAACTACCAGAGTGCCGCAGATAAACAGCCCCAGAATGAATACGAGCGTCGGCCAGGAAGCAATGGAACCATTAATACCCAACCCGACGGGGACCGTGGTACCCGCAGCATCTGGAACACGGCGAACAAAGCCAGAGTCGACCAGGCCGATCAAAGCAATAAACAGACCGATACCCACACCGATCGCGGACTTCAACGAGGCGGGAATGGAGTTAAACACCGCTTCACGGAAGCCCGAGACAGCCAGCAGCACAATGACGATACCGTCGATGACAACCAAGCCCATGGCCTCTGGCCAGGTCAGCCCCTCCGTACCGACGAAGGTCACCGCCACTAGGGTATTGATACCCAGTCCTGCAGCAATGCCGAAGGGGTATCGAGCAATAATGCCAAAAGCGATGGTCATCACGCCTGCTGCCAAGGCGGTCACGGCGGCCACACGAGCGGTACCGAGCTCGTCACCATTGATGTCTGCGCTGGTTCCCAGGATCAGCGGGTTCAAAATGATGATGTAGGCCATCGCGAAGAACGTGACCACGCCACCACGGATCTCAGTGCCTACCGTCGACTGGCGTTCCGAGATGTGGAAGTAACGGTCTAGAAAGCCACGAGTTTGGGTTTCGCGGGCCGCTGATTCCTCTGTTTTGTCTTTGCCGGCCTTTGCGGCCCGTGCATCTGCCATGTGGGATTCTCCCCTACCTGTACGAACTGTTCGTGGCTGCTACCCCTTCATCAGAAACGTAGGCAGACACCACAATATGAAACGACAAGTAATAAGTAACCACCCCGCAGGGCATTTATGCAACTATTAGGCGCCCCTGGGCGGCTCTGCGTTGTCGGCGCCTTTGGGCGGCTCTGCGCCACCCCGCTACTCAAAGCGGGAAAGTCCCTCATCGACATATACGCCGTAGCTATTGGTGCCCTCTCCAAGTTCCTCACCAATGGATTCCTCCACCGTGGCCGAGTGCGCGCCGCAGCCGTAATCTTCCTGCACCACCCGCCCGTCGGCGGAAAACTCGTTGGTACATACCCCAATGCCGTTTTCTACGTCATCGAAAGGAAGGTAAAACGCGCAGGTTTCACACTGCAATTCCGCCTGCTTCGCAAACTCAGAGCGCGGCCCATACTCGCCCTCGCGCCATCTCTTGCGAGCTTGTCGGAGTCCGAGGTGCGACAAAGTGTTACCGGCTCGCGGGTTGCGCAAGAAACCATCGCCATCCTGCAGCTTCGCCCATGGCGTGAGCCGTTCGTCGTCGCGGCGCGGCGGCAGTGTATCGCCCGGCCCTAAGTCACCTGGCTGCACGCGATCCTCGTATGGCACCCATTCAGGCGCTAGTGCAGCGTGCTCGCCTGCTTGCAGGCTGACCTCATTGATCGTCAAGACCCCACTGCCCGGCACCGTCACCAGCACCACAACCCATTCCCAACCTCGGTAACCAGGCACCTGGCTAGCAAAGCGGTAAATCCCCAACCCTTCGCCGTCCGTCGCGATGCCGAGTGCCTTCCCCACCTCGTCGCCGCCAACTTCTTCCACTGCGGCGCGGGCTAGCTCCCTCGCTTCTGCAGAAAAAAGTATCGGATCTGCCTTAGTCTTCTTACTCACCTGAACCATTATGCCTGCCAGCTTCTCGCCGTGATGCATGATGGTTGCATGTTCTCTTATCGACGCCACCCTCACGCATCTATCCGCCAGCACTATAAGGGGCGCACAGCAGCCCACCTCGCCGCAGCTGTTAGCGCAATGGCCCTGGCGTGTGCGCTGACCGCGTGCGCGGAGGACGATGGGGCGTCACCAGTAAAGAAGGGTGCGACGGCGGAGGAATATAACGATGCGCCGATGCTCGAGGCAAAGGTAGATGAAGTACATCCCTGGGATAAAGCGGCATTTACCCAGGGGCTGGAAGCTAGCGACGATGGGCGATTGCTGGTTGGCACCGGGCTCCACGGGGAGTCGCAGATCTACTACACGAGCCTCGCCGGAGATAAGTCTGACGAACAAAAGCTGGATAAGGAATTGTTCGGCGAAGGGGTGACTATCCATGGCGATACGGTGTGGCAGTTGACATGGAAGGAACACACGGCGATTAAGCGCGATGCACGCACGCTCGAAGAGATCAGCCGCGCCGATTACGAGACCGAGGGGTGGGGGCTGTGCTCGCAGCAGGACCGGCTGGTCATGAGTGATGGGTCGGGAACGTTAACGTTCCGCGATCCAGAGTCTTTCGAAAAGACTGGCTCCGTTGATGTAACAGGCACCGATCAACTCAATGAGCTCGAATGCACTGCGGATGGCATGGTGTGGGCGAATGTGTGGCAAACCGACAAGATTTTGGAGATAGACCCGGAGAGCGGGAAGGTTACGCATGTCGTGGACACAGCTGGGCTATTCCCAGCAGCGCAGCAGGACGGAGCGGATGTTTTGAACGGTATCGCGACTGTCCCAGGAAGTTCCCCCGAGGATCGTCGCTTTTATCTCACGGGCAAGCTGTGGGATGAAATGTACGAGGTGAGTTTTGCAGAGCCGCAGGGCTAATAGTGCTGGTATCTAGCACGGGCTAGTAAGAAGAAGTTAACGACGGTGAATTAGGATCGAGAAGCGTGAGCGAGCAAGAGAAAAACGACCCGAAGACCTCCGCTAAGCCTGCGCCGAAGCTATCAAAGAAGCAGCAGCGCAAGCGTGCACAGCGCAAGCAGCTGCTGACAATGGGCGCCATCGTGTTGTTAGTGGTGGTGGTTATCGGCGGTGTGCTGCTCTATAACCGCTGGCAGGACGGAAAGGTTGAAACCTTGCCGCAGGAACAGCGCATCACCGCCATCGTTGACGGCAAGGAGCAGGAGATTGCTCCCTATTCGGTCTGCGAGCTAGACGATCGTGACTGCAATCCCACCGAGCCCCACAAGCTGGAGGTTGGCGATGCCAAGGAAGTCACTCTCAAGTTGCCGGAGGATGTATACAACCACGATTGGTCGCTACTGCAGATTTTCGATGACCCGGGGGCAAATCAGGACAACTACTACAAGGGAGACGAACGTCAGGAAGTTACGCTGAAGACCGAAGCGGATGTGAAGTCTAAGGACGGCAGCACTCCGAAGTTGAAGGTTCTGGAGCTCCACTCCATGCTGATCGGGCTGGACGACAACGACGAACAAACCCCCTACGCAACTATCTGGTCGATCGAGATCGCCCAGTAGCTTCCCTAAAAAAGGGACGCGCAGGGGGTTTAAAAACTAAGGGCTGGGAGGGGCTATAGCCCGGCTCTCTAGCTATCGAGCTCCCGAGCAATGGTGCGCAGGATTTCCGCCACCTGGCGAGCTTCCTTACGCTCCGGACGGCGGCCGGACTGCAGCACTGGCAGCACACTGTTATCTAGCAGTGTGATCGTATCCTGCACCATCTGCTGAAGCTGTTCTGCATCGTACTTGTGCTGTGCACGGCGAGGACCATTGTCCAACACCGTCATAGTGTGAACCTGAGGTCCACGACGACCGGCGATGAACTCGTACTCAATGCGCTGGCCCTTGACTAGTTCGGTGACGCCGTCGGGCAACACCTGGGAACCGACGTACACGTCCTCATCCCCAGGGTTGCTCACGAAGCCGTAGCCGCGGTCTGCGTCGTACCACTTCACTTTTCCGGTTGGCATGGGATCACCCTATTTCCTTTGAATCATTAACAGAATGACCTAGATTAGCCACATTGACGGGGCAGAGCAAATCTCAACAGTCACATCCGTTACATCACTAGTGTGAAATGCGTCACATCACGAAAGTGTAACGATTTAATCTAGATCCGGTAACTTCCAGGTCAGATCGGGTTTCAATTAACAACCTTAACGTTACATAAAATTTCAATCTTGTCGAAAACGTGACACAAACGTGACAAACCAGTACCGTAGCCCATGACCTTAAGGCGAACGGGCACACTGCTCGACGTCAGAACATTAGAAAGTTCTCGACTTTCAAGAGACAACGAAACAAAAGGTGCCACACAAGGAAGGCACCCGAAGGGAAACTCAGCGAAAATGGCACGTCACGCAAAGACCAGCTCTTTCTCCACCGCAGCACGCCTGTCCGTCGCAGGCGTTGCAGTTGCAGCATCCTCCGCTCTGCTGGCACCGACCGCTTCCGCAGCTCCGGATTCCGACTGGGATCGCCTGGCTCAGTGTGAGGCTGGCGGCAACTGGTCCATCAATACCGGCAACGGTTTCCACGGTGGCCTGCAGTTCAGCCCGTCCACCTGGGCTGCTTACGGCGGCAAGCAGTACGCACCGTACGCATACCAGGCAACCCGTGAGCAGCAGATCGCCGTTGCAGAGCGCGTTCTGGCTGGCCAGGGTTGGGGCGCATGGCCGGCTTGCTCCGCCAAGCTGGGTCTGAACTCCAAGCCGACCCCGCGCAACGCCGCCGCTAAGCCAAAGGCAAAGCCTGCTGCACCGGCTCCGGTTGTACAGAAGGCCATCAAGGACCTGTCCCGCGATTCCAACGCTCTGGCTGTTGACAAGTTCTACGATGCACTGGTGAAGCGCATCGAGAGCATGGGCTTCTCCGTACCGAAGGAAGTCTCTGACTACTACAACGCCAACAAGAAGTCCCTGAACCACACCTACAAGAAGTACTCCGCTCAGCTGCAGGTCGTTCTGCCTCACTAAGAGCACATAGCTTCACCGGGTCGGCGCACCTTCGCGCCGACCCGTTTTTTCATGCGCACTGTAATGGTGCGCAACATTCACCCCCGCCCCACTCACCTCCCTCATTACCAGCACAAAGCAAAAGGTGGGGGGGGTGTGCGGGGGG